>RFUP01000008.1 GCA_009922885.1 Paracoccaceae bacterium | reverse complement strand
GAAGGAGAAGCGTGGCGATGGCTGCACTGGGGAGCCAGCCCAAAAGCGCGGTTTCGAAGCCCTTCAGGTGGCGCGGGCCGAGCGCCGAGTAGAGCGCCAGACCGGAGAGAGCGATCAGCGCGGGTGTGGCGAAAAACACCGCCCAAGGGGGCATGTCGAGCCGCCCGAGTGTGCCTGCGATCCAGGCGAGGGCGGCGAAGGTCAGGATATGCGCGCTCAGGCGGTGGCGGGCGCGGAATGCGCCAAGGGCTGCGAGGGAGAGGAGGGCGAGATAGATCAATTCGGTTGGGCTGAAAGCCGATCGGTCGAAGCTGGCGATGTCCCAGACAGGGAGGAGGAGGGCGGAAAGGGCCAAGGCCCAGAGCCCGCCTGAAAGGAGCGATCCCGCGAGCGCGCCGATGGCCCAGAGGAACACCGCGTCCTGCCAGTCGCCTTGAATGTGGAAAATCTGGCTGACAAGCGCGATGGCCGCGCCGAACGCGACTGTGGCGAAGAGGATTGCGGCTTCGACGCGCGTATTTTGCGCACGCCAGAACCACGCGAGGCCCCAGCCGGACCAAAGCAGTGCAAGAACCAAGAGGAGGCGCAAGGCGCGGGGCATCTCGCTCCAATTCGCGCCAACGAAAGTCAGTACCGCGAGCCCGAGGCAGATCGTGCCCGCCCAGATCACCGTTCGGGAAAAATCGCGGGGTTTGGCGGGGCCGAGATCGGTGCGTAGCGCATGAGCGGTTTCAGATGGAAGAAGTCCGCGCGCCTCCCAGTCGGTGAGCGCCTCTTCAACAAGGTTGCGGCGGGAATTCCAAAACATGGCGCGGCTCCTTTCACTCAACCTCTGCGAAAGTCGTGCGTGGTTCAAGAATGAAAAACCCGGCGCCGAGGAGGGCGCCGGGGGTGAACTGGTGCTGAAAATGCCTTGATGAAAAGGGTTAGCCGATCAAGCCACCGTCCTTGCGGGTGATGGCGTAGATGCCCGAGCGTGGCACGGTGCCGGTGCCGCCGGGGAAGGAGGAGCCGCCTTCTTCGCCCGGATGCTGGATGCCGACGAACATGGTGCGGCGGTCGGGCGACCAGCACATGCCCGTGATCTCGCATTCCTTCGGGCCAACGAGGAAGCGGCGGATTTCACCCGTTACGGTATCGCCTGCCAGCATCTGGTTGTTGCCTTGGCCCGCGAAATCCTTGTCGTTCGAGTAATTCCCGTCGGTTTGGATCCAGAGGAGGCCCGTTTCGTCGAACATCATCCCGTCCGGCGAGTTGAACATATTGCCGGCGTTGATATTGGCCGAACCGGCATAGGCATCGGAATGCACGGTGGGGTTGCCTGCCAGCGCGTAGAGATCCCACGTGAAGCCTTGCGCGGTGTGATCGCCACCCGCTGGCCACCAGCGCGCGATCTGGCCGTAGTTATTGCCTTCGCGCGGGTTCGGGCCGCCCACGGGGGTTTCATCGCCGCCAGCGTTTGGCTTCTTGCCCCGGTTCTTGTTGTTGGTCAGCGCCACATAGACTTCGGGGCGGGTCGGATGGGCGGCCACCCATTCCGGGCGGTCCATCGTGGTTGCGCCCACTTTCGAACCGGCTTGGCGGGTGTGCACGGCGATTTCCACCTCGGACATGCCGGTGGTTTCCGGCGTCAGGGCAAGCCATTCGCCTTTGCCGTCATCGGTGAACTTCGCCACGTAGAGCGTGCCTTTGTCGAGCAGATCGGCATTGTTGCCGGTTGCCGAGTAGGTGCCTTCCGAGACGAAGCGATACAGGAACTCGCCGCGCTCGTCGTCGCCCATGTAAACCACAACCTTGCCATTGGCGGCCACGACCACTTCAGCGTTCTCATGCTTGAAGCGGCCCAGAGCGGTGCGCTTTTTCGGGGTGGCAGTGGGGTCGAACGGGTCGATTTCCACGATATAGCCCGCGCGGTTCGGTTCGTTCGGATGCTTCGAGACGTCGAAACGTTCGTCGATCTTGGCCCAGCCATAGCCCCAATCCTTCGCGGAAACGCCATAGCGCTTCAACTCGGCGCTCACCTCATGGGCTTCATCGGCGGCGGAGAAGTAGCCGTTGAAGTTCTCTTCGCAGGTCAGATAGGTGCCCCAGGGCGTCTCGCCGTTGCCGCAGTTGTTCCATGTGCCGAGCGTTTTGGTGCCTGTGGGATCGGCGGCGGTTTTCACGAAGTCCGAACCAGCAGCGGGGCCTGTGAGGTCCATCTCGGTTTTCGGGGTGACGCGGCGGTTCAGCTCGCTGTCTTTCACCGTTGCCCAAACACCATCCACCAGCGCGATTTCCGAAACGGTCACACCATGGGCCACCATGCCCTTCTCGATGTCGTCGTCATTGGCGGGAGTGCCTTCGGCATTGCCCCAGATCAGGTTGGTGTTGGTGTATTCGTTGTTCACCACGATCACGTGGCGGTCGCCCTTGGTGAACACGGCCATGCCATCGTTATTGTCGCCCATCGCGCGGGCTTGGCTGGCGGCGGTGCCGCGCGTGGCGTGATCGAACTCCGGCACATCCGACCAGAGCGGCTGGCCCCATTGCAGGAAGGGGCGCCATTCGAAGCCTTCGGGAAGAACGATTGTATCTTCCGTGGAGGTGGGGATGGCGGAGAAGCCGAAACGGTCTTCGGTGGCCAGCGCCGGGCGGGTGAGCGCGGAAGAGCCGATGAGGAAAGATCCCAATCCGAAGCTCATCACACCGCCGAGGAAGCCACGGCGAGAAAGGGCGCTTTCGACAATGGTATCGAAATCGGTGGTTTCAGGGCGCGGGTTCACCCGCTCGTCATGTTCGTCGAAGCTCAGTTTGTCTTTTGCCATCTCGCGTCTTCCTTCTGTCCAAGCCGCCTCATGCGGTCGCGGCGGACCATCGGATGATTCCGCAACGGTTCTGTGACATGGGCGCGCAATGGTCCTTTTCGCGCTCATGGGCCCATCACTGCCCTTGTCGGTGGCGCGGAAGGCGCTAAAGGTGAGGCCATGAAAATACTCTTTCTTGGCGATGTGATGGGGCGCGCGGGGCGCAAGGCGGTGAGCGATCACCTGCCGCGCTTGCGGGCGGAGTGGAAACTCGATTTCGTTGTGGTGAACGGCGAGAATGCGTCTTCCGGCGCGGGGCTGACGGCGGACCACGCGAAAAGCCTTTTCGAGGCGGGCGCAGATTGCGTCACCTTGGGCGATCATGCTTTCGATCAGAAAGACATGTTCGGCTATATCGAGAACGATCAGCGCATCGTCCGCCCGATCAACTTCGCGAAAACCGCACCGGGGCGGGGGCATAAAGTGTTTCAGGATGCGCGGGGGCGAAAAGTGCTCGTGGCGCAGGTTTTGGGCAATGTCTTTATGAAGCGCGCCTTCGACGATCCCTTCTCGGCCATCGACGGTATCCTGCGCGCCTTCCCCTTGGGCGGTGCTGTGCAGGCGGCCATCGTGGATGTGCATTGTGAAGCCACTTCTGAGAAGATGGGCATGGGCCATTGGTGCGACGGGCGCGCCTCGCTCGTTGTCGGCACGCATACCCATGTGCCCACCGCAGATGCGCAGATCCTTCCGGGCGGCACGGCGTTTTTGTCGGATGCAGGCATGTGCGGCGATTACCTCTCGGTGATCGGCATGGAAAAAGAAGAACCAATGCGCCGCTTCGTAACAGGTATGGCCAAGGGGCGGTTCACGCCCGCGATGGGCGAGGCCACGCTTTCGGGTGTGTATATCGAAACCGATGACCGAACCGGAAAAGCAACGCGGATCGAAATGGTGCGCCAAGGGGGCCGATTGGCCCAGTCCGGCCCGTAAATGCAGCGCTTTGGCCTCTTCGCCGTTCTGATCGTGATCGGGGTTGGCTGGGGCCTCACGCAACCTTTGACCAAACTCGCCGTCTCCACAGGGCATGGTCAATTCGGGCTGATCTTCTGGCAGCAGGTGGTAATGGTGGTGGCGCTGGGCGGGCTGATGCTGGCCACGGGGCGGAGTTTACCCAGAGATGCAGGCTCGCTCCGGGCCTATGTGGTGATCGCGCTTATTGGCACAATCCTCCCGAATTCCGCCAGCTACAAGGCCGCCGCGCATCTGCCCGCAGGGGTAATGTCGATCCTCCTGTCGCTGATCCCGATGCTCGCGTTTCCGGTGGCTTTGGCCTTCGGGCTGGAGAAATTCCGTGTTGCGCGCCTCTGGGGGCTGGCGCTTGGCCTTTCGGCCGTTCTGTTATTGGTCGTGCCCGAAGCGAGCCTCCCCGATCGCGCGATGGTGCCATGGGTGGCAGTGGCTTTGGTGGCAGGCATTGCCTATGCCTTCGAGGGTAATTTCGTGGCGCGCTGGGGCACCGGGCAAGCCGACGCAATCCAGACGATTTTTGGCGCAGCGCTTGTCGGTGCCGTAATGGCATTGCCCCTGATGCTTCTCTCTGGCCAATGGATTGATCCACGCGATGGTATCGGCGTGCCGGAAGGCGCGCTCGTGCTCTCAAGCCTCGTTCATGCGGCGGTCTACACCTCCTATGTTTGGCTCGTGGGCCGCGCTGGGCCAGTGTTTGCCGTCCAGTGCAGTTACATCGTCACCATTTCCGGCGTGTTCTGGGCTATGGGCCTTCTTGGCGAAAGCTATTCGCCTTACATCTGGGCGGCACTCGGCTTGATGTTGGGCGGTTTGGCGCTGGTTCAACCCCGACCTGCCGAGGCGCTTGAAGCGGCGGCGGCAATCGCGGACACTGGCGAAAAGGTATAACGGGGCAAAGATGCAGCTTTTCCAGTTCTCACAAGATGTTCAGGCATGGCTGGCTTTGGGTATTCTGGTGCTGATGTTTGCCGCCTTCCTGAAGGAAAGCTTCCCAACCGAAGTGGTCGCCATCGTGGCGGCGGCTTCGATGATCTTTCTGGGGCTTCTGCCGATCGACAAGGCAACGGCAGTGTTGTCAAACACCGCGCCATGGACCATCGCGCTCATGTTCATCGTGATGGGGGCCTTGGTGCGCACAGGCGCGCTCGATCTCGTTACATCGCTTGCGGACAAACACGCGCGGAAAAACCCGAAGCTTGCAATCGGGATCATCATGATCTGCGTGGCCTTGGCGTCCGCAATCATGAACAATACGCCCGTTGTGGTGGTGATGCTGCCGATTTTCGTGCAGCTTTCGAAAACCATCGACACATCGGCCTCCAAGCTCTTGATCCCGCTGTCTTATGCCGCAATCCTTGGGGGCACGCTGACGCTCATTGGCACCTCGACGAACCTCTTGGTGGACGGTGTCGCGCGGGCGCAGGGGCTTGAGCCGTTCTCGATGTTCGAAGTCACGCCCCTCACGGCCATCCTCGTGGCATGGGGGCTGATCTACTTGGCGGTGTTCGGCCCGATCCTGTTGCCGGACCGCGCGAGCATGGCCACACTCCTTTCAGACCGCAGCAAGATGAAGTTCTTCACCGAAGCAGTGATCCCGCCGGAATCGAACCTTATCGGCCGCGAAGTGCTTTCAGTGCAGCTTTTCAAACGCGAAGGGGTGCGCCTGATCGACGTGATCCGTGGCGATCTCTCCCTGCGCCGCAACTTGCAAGGTGTGAACCTGCAAGTGGGCGACCGAGTGGTTCTGCGCACGCAGATGACCGAGCTTCTCAGCCTCCAGAGAAATAAGGAACTGAAGCGTGTCGATCAGGTGAGCGCAGTCGAGACAAACACCGTCGAAGTGCTCATCACCCCCGGATGCCGGATGGTTGGCCGCACGCTGGGCGAAATGCGCCTGCGCCGCCGCTATGGTGTCTATGTGCTCGCCGTCCACCGCCGGAACCAGAATATCGGCCGCCAGTTGGACGAATTGGAAGTGCGCGTTGGCGATACGTTGCTTCTTGAAGGTGCGGCAGAAGACATCCAGCGCTTGGCTTCCGATATGGAGATGGTTGACGTCTCGCACCCTTCGGCGCGGGCCTATCGCCGGGGCCACGCTCCGATTGCAGTGGCAACCCTGATCGGCATCGTGGCTCTGGCCTCTTTCGGTGTAGCCGAAATCCACACGCTCGCGTTCCTCGGTGCCGCTCTGGTACTCGTTACGCGCTGCATCGATGCAGACGAAGCCTTCAGCCACATCGACTCGAGCCTCCTTGCCCTCATCTTCTCAATGCTCGCGGTGGGCGCTGGATTGGATCACACAGGCGCGCTCAAGATGCTCGTCGATTCCATTGCGCCGTCCATGTCCAACTTGCCGCCATTCCTCGTGGTTGCCGCCGTGTTCATGCTGACCACAACGCTCACCGAGATCGTTTCGAATAATGCCGTGGCCGTCATCATGACCCCGATCGTGATCGGCTTGGGCAATTCGATCGGGGTTGATCCGCGCCCCTTGGTGGTGGCGGTGATGGTTGGCGCTTCTTTCGCCTTCGCGACCCCCATCGGATACCAGACGAACACGTTGGTCTATGGCCCCGGCGGCTACAAGTTCACCGACTTCATGAAAATTGGCGTGCCTTTGAACCTGATGATGGGGCTTTTGGCGTCTGTGCTGATCCCGCTGATCTGGCCACTGTAAGCGCCGAACGGGCGGCGAAATCGTCTTGGCCCACGTGCATGTTTTTTGGCAGGGGGTAGCGCGGATCGAACTCTGCGGTTGCCCCGTATCCGAAGGCGCTATCCTGCACGAAGGTGCGCCCGCGCATGAAAGGCCAAGCCTCGCGGCGCAGGAATAACTGGTCGGTCACACGGCTGTTGAGCACCTTTTCCTGCTCTTTGACGAACTTCAGGATGCGCTTGCCCATCTGCGGGATATTCCCGCGATGCGCGCCCCAAAGGCCTGCAAGCACAAGCTCTGAATGGGTCACGTAATCGCGCATCACGTGGAACGGTTGGCCCGAGGCCAGCCAATCCTGCACCGCAACCGCTTCACGGATCGAAGGCACGGAATCCACGTCGCGCACGAGGTAGAGGTCGACGTCCTTGTCGTCCTCCACCAGAAACCGCCAGAAAAGCCCGTAACGCGCAGCGGCGAGCCTTGGCACTTCCTTGATCTCGGCCCCTTCGGCCATCAACGTCTGCTTGGTGGCGACAGGCACCGAGGCATCCACGTAGAAACGAGGCGTCCAGCCGGGATAGAGGTGGCGCGCCACGATCACATTGCGCACCGCACCTTCGAGATAGCGCAGCCCTTTGCCGTAAAGCGAATAGGCGATGACGTTGCGCTCGGGCGTTTCCGGATTGAAGCTGTGGATCTTCGGCGGTAGCCGCTTGGCCAGTGTACGCGCCTCGAATTCTTTCAGCTTCAGCGCATTCCGCCCCCATTTGCGGTTCCGCTCCCGATCCCCGGTGGCCCCGTACATTTCCGAGAGGAAACTCGCCCGAAGCGTTGGTTCCAAAGGCGTTTGCGGATCGGCGGCAAGGCGGATCGCCTCGTCATATTTCCGCGCACGGTAAAGCGCGGAAACATGGTTTGCCGCAGCTTCCGGTGTCTGGGTAATCCGCCAAACGATAGCCGTGCGCCAGATCGCTTCCTCGTAATCCCCGGTGTTGAACGCATGCGCCCCGAGAATACGCTGTGCCGGCAAGAACCCTTCTGGTGCTTTCCTGAGATACTCCGCTTCGTCCTGAGACAGGGTGAGGTTCCCTCGCGCCAGAATCGCCGCACAAAACTCGTCAAAATCTTTCTTCATACTGCCGTTCTACCCGCTGGTTTTCCTTGCGTCACCTGCTGAACGCGCGGCGGGGGTGCCGTGCGGGGTTGCCCTTTCCCATACGACTGGCATATATCGGCGCGTCAATCAGAAATAGTGTCGGAGAAGGTCATGGCGGGCCATTCAAAATGGGCCAATATTCAGCATCGCAAGGGTCGTCAGGATTCGATCCGCTCGAAGCTGTTTTCCAAGCTGTCCAAGGAAATCACGGTTGCCGCGAAGATGGGCGACCCCGATCCCGATAAAAACCCGCGCCTTCGCCTTGCGGTGAAAGAAGCGCGCTCGAATTCCATGCCGAAAGACAACATCGACCGCGCCATCAAGAAGGCCACGGGCGGTGACGCGGATATGTACGAAGAAATCCGCTACGAAGGCTACGGCCCCGGCGGCGTTGCCGTGATCGTCGAAGCGATGACCGACAACCGCAACCGCACCGCCTCCAACGTGCGCTCTACCTTCGCCAAGAACGGCGGAAACTTGGGCGAAACCGGCTCCGTTGGCTTCATGTTCGAGAAGAAGGGCGAAGTCACCTATACCGCCAAGGTCGGCGATTTCGACAAGGTGATGGAAGCGGCCATCGACGCGGGCGCGGAAGATGTGGAAGATACGGGCGAAGGCTACGCGATCTACTGCGCCGATACCGACCTCAACGAGGTGTCCACCTCGCTCGAAGCGGCCCTTGGCGAATCCGAGTCGACCAAGTTCATCTGGAAGCCCTCCACCACCACCGAGCTTGATCTCGAAGGCATGCAGAAGCTTATGAAGCTCCTCGACGCGCTCGAAGACGACGATGACGTCCAGCGTGTCACGGCGAATTTCGAAGCCTCGGACGAGGTGATGAGCCAGCTCTGATCTGGTTTCATAAACGGATTAGGGGGCGCCTCTCGGGGCGCCCTTTTTCTCACGCGAGGCTTTGCGCTGCCGCGCGCCGGATGGCTTTCGTCAGGGGGGCCAATGGCGTGGCGGTCAGGTGCCGAACCTGCCAGACCAATGGCGTGGCGAAGGGCGTTTTCGAAGGCAGTTCCACCAAGTCGCCCGTTGCAAGCAAGGGGCTGGCAAGAGAGGCTGGATTCATCCCCCACCCCAAGCCCAATCGGGCCGCTTCCAGAAAACCTTGGGCTGTCGGGATACGCACGACAGGCGGCGTTAGCGGCCGCCCCACATTGGTTTCGATCCACTCGTGCTGAAGGCGGTCCTTTTCGTTGAACTGCAATATTGGTGCGCGTGCGAGCGCGTCGGCTGTCACACCCGTGGGGAAATAGCGGGCCCGGAATGCGGGCGAACAACTGGCGTGATAGCGCATGCTCCCAAGCGGGATCGCCTCGCAGCCCTGCACGCGGGCGGTATGGTCGGTGATTGCAGCCACAACCTCCCCCCGGCGAAGCCAGTCCGCGGAATGGGTCTGATCATCCACGACAATGTCGAAAAGGTATTCAAACCCTTGAAGTGCAGGCAAAAACCACGTGGCCAAACTATCGGCGTTCACGGCGATCCTGAGCCGAACAGGCTCCGTTTCCTGCCCGATTTCGGCGGCAAGCTGGCGTTCGAGGAGGGCAACATCTGCCGCGTGCCGCGCCAAGCGCGCGCCTTCTGGCGTGGCGATGCAAGGTGCGCCGCGTTGGATGAGCACGGCGCCGATCCGGTTCTCTAGGGCCTTGATACGCTGGGAAATCGCCGAAGGCGTCACGCCCAGCTGAGCTGCGGCGAGTTCAAAGGAACCCGTGGTGATCACAGCGGCAAGAGCGGAGAGTTGGGCAGGGTCCAGATGCATTAGAAATTCTTAATCAGGATGAATTTGTTTCGCTAGGCTTAACTTTGCCACCCTGCTATCCCGCCGCAAAGAGGAGAAAACTATGCAGGCAGCACTCGCAGGCTTCGGACTTGGCCTTTCGCTTATCATGGCCATCGGCGCGCAGAATGCATTTGTGCTCCGCCAAGGATTGAAGCGGCAGCATGTGCTGGTGGTGGTGCTGATCTGTGCGCTTTCGGATGCAGTGTTGATCACCGCAGGCGTTGCGGGCTTCGGCACTCTGGTCAAGGCACTGCCGTGGCTTGAACCCGCGATGCGCTTCGGCGGCGCGGCGTTCCTCCTGGTCTACGGCTTCCGCGCCTTCCGCGCTGCGTGGCGGGGCGGCGAGGCGCTGGAAGCAGGGCAGGGGGCAGGCAGCCTGCGCGCCGCCGTGCTCACGTGCCTCGCCTTCACATGGCTCAACCCGCATGTCTATCTCGACACCGTGGTGCTCCTTGGCTCCATCTCCTCGCAATATCCAAACAAACTCGCCTTTGCATTGGGCGGCATGACCGCCAGCTTCGCCTTCTTCTTCTCGCTGGGCTTCGGCGCGCGCCTGCTCGCACCGCTCTTCGCCAAGCCCATGGCATGGCGGATTCTGGACGCGCTCGTTGGTGCGATCATGTGGACCATCGCCCTCAAACTCGCCTTTGGTGGGTAAGCCCCCTTGACCCTTTTTCGTTAACATGTGTTTCATGCGGCCATGACAGCCGAGAAACCGATACGCCCTGTTCTGGGAGTTTTCTGGATGCTGGTGACGGGCCTCCTTTTTGTGGGCGTCACCGCACTCGTGAAATATCTCGGCCCCGGAGTGCCCGCCGCACAGGCCGCTTTCCTGCGCTACGCCTTGGGCCTCGTGTTCCTCCTGCCGATGTTGCCTTCGGTGGCACGCGCGCGGCTCACGCGGCAGGATTGGGGGCTCTTCACCCTGCGCGGGCTTGGGCATTCAGTTTCCGTTACGCTCTGGTTTTTCGCCATGGCGCGCATCCCGATCGCCGATGTCACAGCGATGAACTACCTCTCGCCGATTTACGTCACCATCGGTGCCGCAATTTTCCTCGGCGAGAAACTGGCTCTCCGCCGGATCATCGCCGTGGGCGTGGCGCTGATAGGGGCGCTCATCATCCTGAGGCCGGGGTTTCGTGAAGTCGGATCAGGGCATCTCGCGATGCTGGCGGCGGCGGTGATCTTCGGCGGGTCCTACCTCTTGGCCAAACTCATGACCGACCGCACCAATGCCACGGTTGTTGTAGCGATGCTTTCGTTCTGGGTTACAGTCGGGCTTTCGCCCATGGCCTACGCGGTTTGGGAAACGCCGGACTGGCATACGCTGACTGTGCTCATGGCCGTGGCCACGCTGGCCACTGCGGGCCATTACACGATGACACTCGCCTTCTCCGTGGCTCCCGTGACGGTCACGCAGCCAGTCACCTTCCTGCAACTTGTCTGGGCTGTGTCTCTGGGGGCGGTGTTCTTCGGTGAGCCGATTGATCCATGGGTGGTGTTGGGCGGGATCGTGATCCTCGGTTCGGTCACGTTTATCACTTGGCGCGAAGCCGTGCTGAAGCGGCGCGCGATCACGCCGCCCGCGCCTGCCACCAAGGTTTAACCGCCGGGATTGAGAAGCCGCGCCATCACGCCTTGCGGGCTGATGCTGCCCACAGGCGCACCGCCCTGCACAACTGCCAAAGGCTCGGTGTTTTCCGCCAAAAGCGCCATCACCTCCGCCAGAGGCGCGCGCGCGTCCACCTCGCGCCCCGCACCTGCAGGCGACCCCATCACATCCTCCGCCACGAGCACCCCAAGCGGGTTCATATGGGCCACGAACTCGGCCACATACTCGGTGGCGGGAGAGCGGAAAATCTCCTGCGGTGTGCCGCATTGCACGATCCGCCCGCCTTCCATGATGGCGATGCGGTTGCCCAAGCGGAACGCCTCGTCGAGGTCATGCGAGACGAAGAGAATGGTGCGCTTGAGGCGCGCTTGCAGATCGAGCAGCTCGTCCTGCAGCCGCGTGCGGATCAGAGGATCAAGCGCCGAAAAAGGCTCGTCCATCAGGAGGATTGGCGCTTCCGTAACAAAGGCGCGCGCCAAGCCTACCCGCTGCTGCATGCCCCCCGAAAGCTCGCCCACCTTGCGGTTGGCCCAATCGGAAAGCCCGACCAAGGCCAGTTGCTCTTCGGTTTTTGCTGCTCGCGTGGCTTTGTCCATCCCCGCAAGCTCCAGCCCCAGCCAGACATTCTCGCGCACGGTGCGCCACGGCAGAAGCCCGAATTGTTGGAACACCATCGCCACATCATGCTGGCGCACCGAACGCAGCGCCTCGCCCTTGGCTTCGGTCACATTAACCGAACCGTGCTTGGTGTTCACCCGCACCGCACCCCGCACCACGGGGTTGAGCGCATTCACACCGCGCAAAAGCGTGGATTTGCCAGAGCCCGAAAGCCCCATCAGCACAAGGATTTCACCCTCTTCCACGGTGAGCGAGCAATTATGCACGCCCAAGACCTGCCCGGTTGCCGCTTGCACTTCGGCGCGGCTCTTCCCTTCGTCCATTAGGGGCAGCGCCGAGAGCGGCTTGTCCCCGAACACGATGGACACATTGTCGAATTCAACTGCCTTGGCCATCAGCGTTCCACCTTCAACATCCGGTCCAGCGCGATTGCCACGGCAACGATCACGAACCCGCTTTCAAACCCGAGGGCGATATTCACCGAGCCGAGCGCCCGCACCACCGGAACGCCCAAACCATCCGCCCCCACAAGGGCCGCGATCACCACCATCGACAAAGACAGCATGATCGTCTGGTTGAGGCCTGCCATGATCTGCGGGAAGGCATAGGGCAACTCGACTTTTGTCAGCACTTGCCGCGGTGTCGCCCCGAAGGCGAGAGCCGCTTCACGCAGGGCCACGGGCACCGAAGCCACGCCGAGTTCGGTCAGGCGGATCGGTGCGGGCAGCACGAAAATGCAGGTCGCCACCAAGCCCGGCACCATGCCGATAGAGAAAAGTGCGATCATCGGAATGAGGTAAACGAAGGTCGGGATCGTTTGCATCATGTCCAGAATGGGCCGCATCGCATTGGAAAACTTCGGATTATGCGCGGCCTTGATGCCCAGAGGCACGCCGATGCCCATGCAAAGGAGGCAGGCATAAAGTATCAGGGTGAGGCTTTCGAGGGTCTCGTCCCAATAGCCTTGGTTGATCACGAAGAGAAAGCAAAAGCCCACCAGCGCCACGCGGCTCCAGCGCCGCTGCAAAACCCATGTCAACGCGCAGAACGCGGCCACGAGCACGAAGGCAGGGATCAGTTCCAGCACCCCGAGCGTGCCGTCAATCAGGTCGGAAAGACGGTCGTCGATCCACTCGAAAAACAGCGGAAACGTGTCGATGATCCAGTCAAAGAACGCCTTCATCCAGCGCCCTAGCGGGATTTTTTGATCCTCGAGCCAGTTCATCTCGTCTGTTCGCTCCCGATGCTTTCTTTAAGCGCTATTCGTCTCGGCCCGCACATGGGCCACGATGGCATTCGCATGCCCATGCCCCAGCCCGTGCGTTTCCTTGAGCCACGCCACAAGCTCCATATGCTTGAGGCCGGATTGTCCGCGCGCAAGGTCGAGCCAGTAGGAAATCGGTTGTCCGTATTTCTTCTCTATCGAAGGAAAATACGACGCCGGCCCTTTGGCCTTTTCCGTGTCACCCATGCGCACCCCCAAAGAAAAACGGCGCGGGTTTCCCCGCGCCGAAGGGTAAATCAGAGGCCCAGAGCCGCTTTCACAGCTGCCATGGCATCGCCACCGTCCTTGGTGGTCACGCCTGCGAGCCACGCATCAAGCGCGCTCGGATTGGCTTTGAGCCACGCGGCCGCTGCCTTGTTCGGGTCTTCGCCGTCATTCAGGATCGCGCCCATGATCTCGTTCTCCATCTTGAGCGAGAATTCGAGGTTTTCCAGAAGCTTGCCGACGTTCGCGCACTCGGCCACATAGCCCGCACGGGCGTTGGTATAAACCGTTGCGCCACCGAAGTCGGGGCCGAAGAAGTCGTCACCACCGGTGAGGTAGGACATCGCGAAATTGGCGTTCATCGGGTGGGGTTCCCAACCAAGGAACACAACCGGCTCGCCTTTCTTCTCGGCGCGGGCAACCTGTGCCAGCATACCCTGTTCCGAGCTTTCCACCACTTCGAAGCCCTTAAGGCCGAACGCGTCGCCCGCGATCATGTCGAGGATCAAGCGGTTGCCGTCATTGCCGGGTTCGATCCCGTAGATCTTGCCTTCGAGCGCATCCTTATGGGCTGCGATATCGGCGAAATCCTTGATGCCCATATCCGCTGCCGCCTTGTTGACGGCGAGCGTGTATTTCGCGCCTTGAAGGTTCGCGCGCACGGTGTCCACGGTTTTGGCCTCACGGTAAGCGGCGATATCGCCCTCCATGGTCGGCATCCAGTTGCCCAAGAAGACGTCGATATCGCCCTTGGCCATCGAGGCGTAAGTCACCGGAACCGAGAGCACTTTGATATCGGTCTCATAACCGAGCGCGCCCAGAACAGTGGTGGTGGCAGCAGTTGTTGCGGTGATGTCGGTCCAACCAACATCGGAGAAAGTTACCTTGTCGCACTGCGCATAGGCGGGCAGGGCGGCCACGAGGGCGAGGGCGGAAAGAGTGGTGCGAAGAGTCATATTTATCTCCCTGGCTTCATTTCTATCTGTGTTTCTTATTGTTGATTGACGAGTCAACAAAAAACATTCAAGCCTGAAGGGCAACCCGTTTTTTGGTGAAGAGATGCCCAAGCTTGGCATGGAACCTATACGCCGGAAGGCTCTGGTGGAAGCCACCATTGCCGAGATTGGCGCCCAAGGCACGCTGGACGTGACCGTCGCGCAGATCGCGCGCCGGGCGGGTATGTCTTCTGCACTGGCCCATCATTACTTCGGCGGGAAAGAACAGATTTTCCTCGCCGCCATGCGCCATGTGATGAGCGTTTATTCAGCCGAAGTGCGCGGCGCGCTGGTGATGGCCCATAGCCCCAAGGCGCGAGTGGAAGCCATCGTGCGCGCCTCGTTTTCGCGCCGGAACTTCCGCTCTGAAACAGTGGCATCGTGGCTGAATTTTTATGTTCTGGCACAGGCCTCCGCCGAGGCGCGCACCCTTCTGACGATCTATCACCGTCGCCTCAGATCGAACCTCTGCCACGCGCTTCGGCCTGTCGTCGGTGCCAAGGCAAACCTTGTCGCGGAAAGAATAGCCGTGCTCATCGATGGCGCGTACCTCCGGCAATCGCTGGGCGAAGGCACACCGGACTCGGACGCCGCCGTGCACCAGATCCTCGGCTATCTAGACCTCGAACTTCCGCAAGGTGCTGAATGAAACCCAATATTCTCGTGATCATGGTTGACCAGTTGAATGGCACGCTCTGGCCGGATGGTCCGGCGGACTGGCTGCACACACCGCACTTGAAAGCGCTGGCCGAACGCTCTGCGCGGTTCCAGAACTGCTATACCGCCTCGCCGCTTTGTGCGCCTGCGCGGGCGTCCTTTATGGCGGGCCAATTGCCCTCCCGCACCCGCGTTTACGATAACGCCGCCGAGTTCGCCTCCTCCATTCCCACCTTCGCGCACCATCTGCGCCGCGCGGGCTATCACACCGTGCTCTCGGGCAAGATGCACTTCGTCGGTCCCGACCAGATGCACGGCTTCGAGGAGCGCCTCACCACTGATATCTACCCCGCCGACTTCGGCTGGACCCCCGATTACCGCAAGCCCGGCGAGCGGATCGACTGGTGGTATCACAACATGGGTTCGGTCACGGGCGCGGGCGTGGCCGAGATCACCAACCAGATGGAATATGACGACGAGGTCGCCTTCAACGCCGTGCAAAAGATCTACGATCTCTCGCGCGGTGCCGACGAGCGCCCGTGGTGTATGACGGTCAGCTTCACCCACCCGCACGATCCCTACGTGGCCCGCAAGAAATACTGGGACATGTATGAAGACTGCGACCACCTGATGCCGGAGGTGGGCCCGATCCCCTACGAGGAACAGGACAACCACTCGAAGCGCATTTTCGACGCCAACGACTGGCGCAGCTACAACCTGACCGATGAAATGGTGCAGCGCTCCCGCCGCGCCTATTTCGCCAATATCACTTATCTCGACGACAAGATCGGCGAAATCCTCTCCGTTCTCGACGCCACGCGGCAGGAAGCCATCGTGGTGTTCGTTTCCGATCACGGCGACATGCTGGGCGAGCGTGGCCTCTGGTACAAAATGAACTTCTTCGAAGGCTCCGCCCGCGTGCCCTTGATGATCGCCGCGCCGAACATGTCGGCAGGTCTCGTCACTGAAGCCGTCTCCACGCTCGATGTCTGCCCCACGCTCTGCGACCTTGCGGGTGTCTCGATGAGCGAGGTGATGCCTTGGACCGATGGCGAAAGCCTCGTCGGCCTCACCGATGGCCGCCGCCGTGAAGCGCCTGTGCGGATGGAATACGCCGCCGAAGCCTCCTACGCGCCCCTCGTGGGCCTGCGCCGTGGCAAATACAAGCACGTCCGCTGCGCGCTCGACCCCGATTTGCTTTTCGACCTAGATGCCGATCCGCAGGAAATGAACAACCTCGCAAATGATCCCGGCCATGCCGCTCTCGCCGCCGAGATGCGCGCGGAAAGCGAAAAGTTGTGGGATTTGAACCGCTTCGACGGGGATGTCGGCGAAAGCCAAGCGCGCCGCTGGGTGGTTTATGAGGCGCTGCGCAACGGGGCGTATTTCCCGTGGGATTACCAGCCGTTGCAAAAGGCCTCCGAGCGTTACATGCGCAACCATATGGACCTCAACATCCTCGAAACCTCCAAACGGTTCCCGCGCGGAGAATAAGTGATGCTGAAACTCTACGGTCGCGCCACCTCTTCGAATGTGCAACTTGTCCGCTGGGGCATGGCCGAGCTTGGCTTGGCCGTGGAGCGCCTCGATTACGGGTTCGGTCATGCCAGCACCAAAACGCCGGATTTTCTGGCGATGAACCCGATGGGCCTCGTGCCTGTGCTCGACGATAACGGGCTGATCCTCTGGGAAAGTGCCGCGATCCTGCGCTATCTCTGCGCCGAATACGGGCAAGCGCCCTTCTGGCCTGAAAATGCGCGCACCCGCGCGCCGCTGGATATCTGGGCTGAATGGGTGAAGTCCTCTTTCACGCCCGCGCTTCTCAACGGGCTTTTCTACCCGCTGGTGCGCCGTGATCCGGCAACGATCACGCCCGCAATGATCGCGGAAGGCGCCGCCGCTCTTGCGCCCTTGGCGCAAATGCTGGACGCCCGTTTAGGCCAAGGCCCGTGGATGGCCGGTGAGGATTTCACCTTCGCCGATCTCTATACGGGCCATCTTCTCTATCGTTATTTCGGCCTGCCATTCGAGCGGCCCGCCACCCCGAACCTCTCATCCTATTACGCGCGTTTGCAGGAGCGCCCGGCCTATCGTGATCATGTCATGGTCAGTTGGGAACCCCTGCGATGGAAGGAGCCAAGCTGATGAAAATGCAACCCAAAGCCAGCCATTTCGTAAACGGCCGCTATGTCGAAGACACCGCAGGCGAAGCGTTCGACGTGCATTACCCCGCCACGGGCGAAGTGATCGCACGCCTGCACGCAGCCACGCCAGCCATCATTGAAGAAGCACTTTCGGCGGCTGAGACCGCGCAGAAGGAATGGGCCAAGCTCAAAGGCGTCGAGCGGGGCCGTATCTTGCGCCGTGCCGCAGACATGATCCGCGACCGCAACCGCGAGCTTTCGCTTCTCGAAACCCATGACACCGGAAAACCGCTCTCGGAAACGCTCTACGTCGATCCGACGAGCGCCGCCGATGCGCTTGAATACTTCGGTGGCCTCGCAGGCGCGCTGACAGGGGAACACGTGCAACTCGGCGAGAACTGGGGCTACACCGTGCGCGTGCCCTTAGGCGTTTGCGTGGGCATCGGCGCTTGGAACTACCCGATCCAGATCGCCGCATGGAAAGGCGCACCCGCGCTTGCCTGCGGCAACGCCATGATCTTCAAACCCTCGGAAACCACACCGCTTTCAGCACTGGCGCTGGCCGAAATCCTGCATGAAGCAGGCCTCCCGGCGGGGCTTTACAATGTGGTGCAAGGCATGGGCGCCGTCGGTTCAGCGCTTGTGACTGATCCGCGCGTCGCCAAGGTGTCGCTCACAGGTTCGGTGCCCACGGGCAAGAAGGTTTACGCCGCTGCGGCTGCGGGCATGAAACACGTCACCATGGAACTCGGCGGCAAGTCGCCGCTCTTGATCTTCGATGACGCCGACCTCGAAAGCGCAGTCTCGGGCGCGATCCTCGGCAACTTCTATTCCTCCGGCCAAGTCTGCTCGAACGGCACCCGCGTTTTCGTGCAGAACGGCATCAAGGAGAAATTCCTCAAGCGCCTCGCCGAACGTCTGCAAGGCGTGCGCATCGGTGACCCGTTGAACGAGGAAACCACCTTCGGCCCGATGGTCTCGGCCCGCCAGTTGGGCATCGTCGAAGGCTACATCGCCCAAGCGCTCGCGGAAGGCGCGCGCCTCGTGGCGGGTGGCCGCCGGATCGACGGCGCAGGCTATTGGATCACGCCCACCGTCTTTGCCGATGTGACCGATGACATGACCATCGCCCGCGAGGAAATCTTCGGCCCGGTGATGTCGGTTCTCGATTTCGCCACCGAAGAAGACGGCATCGCCCGCGCCAACGCGACCGAATTCGGCCTCTCGGCAGGCGTGTTCACCTCCGACATGGCCCGCGCACATCGCGTGATCTCCCAGATCGATGCCGGATCCTGCTTCATCAACAGCTATAACGACGCCCCTGTCGAATTGCCCTTCGGCGGCTCCAAGATGTCGGGCGTCGGCCGCGAGAACAGCCGCGCAGCGATCGAGCATTACAGCCAGTTGAAGTCTGTTTTTGTGCGTATGGGGGCCTGCGAAGCGCCCTTCTGATCCCGTGGGGGCCGTGGCGCTG
>RFUP01000700.1 GCA_009922885.1 Paracoccaceae bacterium | reverse complement strand
CCGGCCACTTGCCCGGCCCCGATAGCTGCCTTTTGCAATGCCGCGCGGCAGGTGCCTAAAACGCTGGCCCAAATCGCCTCTGGCGCGTGTTCAACCCAGCCAGAGGCCGGAAAGATCTGTGGAAATTCTTGCTGTGCCATGGCCACTGGGCGCATGGTTGCGTCAAATACGATGGCCCGCGAAGATGTGGTGCCCTGATCGATTGCCAAAATATAGCCCATATGCCCCCCTATGGCCCGCCGCCCAAGGCCTTGATCGTGCTGTTCAAGCCGCGCTTTGCGCAAGCCCCTTTGCACCGCCATCCAACCCCTGCAGATAGGTTTCTAACGCGGCCCTGCCTTTTGCGGGCATTTTCAGTCCCAAACGGGTGCGGCGCCATAAGATATCATCTGCGCTTTGGGCAAATTCATGGGCCACCAGCCAATCTACCTCGGCCTGTGTTAGGGTGGCGCCAAAATCTGTGCCCAAATCTGCCAGCTGTTTGGCTGGGCCCAAAATGCGCTGGGCATCCAGCCCATAGGCCCGCACCAGCCGGGTGGTCCAATCTTGGCCCAAAAACGGGTAGCGCGCGGCAAGTTCTGCGACCAGCGCGCCGGCATCGCCCACGGCAAAGGCGCCGCCCGGTAGGGGGGCGTCATGCGTCCAGTTTGGGGCGGTATGGCCAAGGGCTGGCAAGATCTGCGCCAGGGCCTTTTCGGCCAAGCGCCGGTAGGTGGTGATTTTGCCGCCAAAGATGTGCAGCACCGGTGCGGCGCTGTCATCCAGTTTCAGGCTGTAATCGCGGGTCACCGCGCTGGCGCTGCGCCCGCCATCGTCGTGCAGGGGCCGCATACCGGAAAACTGCCACACAATATCGGCGCGGCTAAGCGGGGTTTTGAAATATTGCCCGGCAAATGCCAGCAAATAGTCTTGTTCGGCCTGGGTGCATTTGGGGGCGGTATCTGCGCTGTCATGATTGGCATCGGTGGTGCCGATCAGGGTAAATTCTTGCTCGTAGGGAATGGCAAAAATGATGCGCCCATCAGAGCCTTGGAAGAAATACGCCTTTTCATGTGCGAAAAGCCGCCGCGTTACAATATGGCTGCCCCGAACAAGGCGCAGGCGGTTGGGGCTGTTGAGGTGCAGGACCTGCCCCAAAACCTGTGCGGCCCATGGGCCTGCGGCATTCACCAGCATGCGCGCTTGCACCACCTGCTGGGTGCCGGTTTTTGTGTTCTCCAGCGTGACATC
>RFUP01000699.1 GCA_009922885.1 Paracoccaceae bacterium | reverse complement strand
TGTTCACCCCAAAACCCCCTTAAACTCCCGCCACTCGCCTTTGGACATGCCCGAGGTCTCTTGTGTGACCTCTTCACCTTGCAACATCCGGCGAATACAATCAAGAGCTGTGGAGGACAGGGTTGCTCCGCCCATGCGGTAGTCTTCGAAGGCGCGGTAGGCAAAGGGCACCCAGTCGGCCACCAGTTTGCAGATTTCCTCGGCGTAGACGCGGATTTCATATTGCGCGTGGGCATCCGCGCGCAGGCGCAGGAAGTGCAGCAGGTTGTGCAGGTCCACCTTCCAGTACCACTGCGTATAGATGTTCGCGGGCAGGTTCATGCGGGCCAGTTCGCGGGCCAGACCCTGCTGGCCCTCGTCCGAGATCATGGCTTCGTAGTGGTCATAGCAGCGCATCGCGTCTTCGGTGAGGTATTTCAGCACGCGTGCGGCCTCTTCGCCTTCCAGCGCCGCGCCGCGCCCTTGGTTGTTCACCACGGATTGCGCCGCCAGCGCATCGGGGGCGGGGATATAGAATTCGCGGTCGAGGATCGAATAGCGGGCCGAGTATTCGTTCACATTGGCGGTGCGGTGGCGGATCCACTGGCGGGCGACGAAGACCGGCAGCTTGACGTGCAGCTTGAGTTCGCACATCTCGAAGGGTGTCGAATGCCAATGGCGCATGAGGTAGCGGATCAGGCCTTCGTCGTTGCTGACGGATTTGGTGCCCTTGCCATAGCTGACGCGGGCGGCCTGACAGATGGCGGCATCGTCGCCCATGTAGTCGATGACCCGGACAAAGCCGTGATCGAGAACCGGGTAGGCGGTATAGAGGTGCTGTTCCATGCCCGGAGCCACCGCGCGGCGGGTCGGCGTGCTGGCGGCGCGCTGTTCGTCGATTTCGGCCTGTTGTTCGGGTGACAGGGGCATGGCGAATCCTTTCCCACTAGATGAGTCTGTGCTGACTATATCTTGGGGGGAGGGAGCGTAAAACGCACATAATCCGGTGGCGGCACTTTTGCCTCACTTGTCCGGCGACGCGTCAGGGGAAGATTGACTTTTGTCCCGCGGGCCCGCAGGCTGTGCGTAATGAACAAGACGGGCAAGACCCGAGCCAGTCAGATGTATCGCAATTTTCTTGCGCTCACCGCGGTGGGCGTGCTTGCCGCATGCACGGGCGGCTCTCCGATCACCAGTGCGGATGCCGTGGGGATCGGCACGGGGACACAGCCGTTGACGCTGGAGGCCGAG
>RFUP01000698.1 GCA_009922885.1 Paracoccaceae bacterium | reverse complement strand
CCCGCCGATTACCTGCCCAGCGAGGATAAAACCCAAGATCCGCATATCCTGCGGGGCATCGTCTGCACCTGGCCCTCGCGGCGGCGGATGGAAGCCGGAGAGTTCAGCACAGTGCGTGACCTCGCAATCGCCGTGAACCTCGCAGAGCGCCATGTCAGCAGGCAGCTGCGGCTCGCCTATCTGGCCCCCGAGGTTTTGAAACGGTGGTCTTTGGGCGGGAGGTATCTGCCGTGACCGTGATGCAGCTGTCGGAGTGCGTAGGATTGCCTTGGGCGGATCAGGAGGGCAAGGTGTTTGGAGCGGCTGGATGATCGAAAGGCGGTTTTTGGATAGACGCTAGTCCGCCCCCTGCCCTGGCTCAAGCAAAGTTCCTCTGACAAAGCCCCCCTGCCCTGCATCTGGCAAAGTTCGTCTGACAAGACCACTGAATGGGTTGGACCTTTTGATTAAGGGGGCTTGAGCGTTTCTGCAGAAGCCTATTAATTCGACGTTCATAGTTTATCACGCGTTGCCCTCGGCCTTATCTGAAACAAGGTTCCTCTGACAAAGCCAAGCGGAGTAATCAAACCCGCGAGCGCTCGAATTCGGGATCATAAGGCGAGGGGACGATCACATGCGCTGGGATGTGTTCGCCACATAGATCAAGCTCCAGTGATGACCCCACCGTGGCAAAATCAGGTTTGACGAAGGCATAGGCAAGGTTCATTCCTACACGGTGGCCGTAGGCTCCGGATGTGATGGTGCCAACCACTGTGTTGTCGTGCATGAGTGATGCGCCCGGGCGTGCAGGAGCGTGGTCAGTATCGATCCTTAGGGTGACCAGCCTGCTTTGCGGTTTGGCAGCCTGCCGCTTCAGCAGTGCCGCTTTGCCGATGAAATCCTGCTTGTCGAGTTTGACGAACCGCGAAAGACCCGTCTCGAATGGGTCGAATTCGGTAATCAGGTCGGCTTTCCAGTGCAAGAATCCCTTTTCCATGCGCATGGAGTCGATGGCTCGTGCCCCGAAGAGTTTCAGGCCATGCGCTCGCCCAGCCTCGCGCAGAGTGAGATAGGCCGCATAGAGTGAGGCGTTCGGCACATGGATTTCATAGGCCAGTTCCCCCGAAAAGCTAACGCCCATCACCACGGCGGGTGAGAACCCGATGCAACATTCGCGGACCGACAACCATGGGAATGCCGCTGCAGACCAGTCGCCGCGCGCGCAATCAGACAGCAAGTCACGCGCCTTCG
>RFUP01000697.1 GCA_009922885.1 Paracoccaceae bacterium | reverse complement strand
CGCGGATGAAACCGCCACTCGTCCCCTTCCCTAAAGGCCGGAACGTCGCCCCGCTTGGCCCGCTCGCGCAGGCTGTCCTGGCTCACCTGCAGCCATGTCGCCATCTGCGCTACGGTCAGAATCGAGTCCGCCGAGCAGCCCGGCGGCAACGCCCCCGGCATCTGGACCATCGCCACGCTCATGCCCGGCCCTCCTTGCGCTCGACGGCGACCACAACCTCGTCGCCGCAAAAGTGAATGTCGGTCACGTCATCAATCGCGAAAAGCTGGCTGTTCAGGCTGAAGACGCCCGGAACCAGCTCCTCCAGCGTCTCGCCCGTGGCTTTCGCGCCGTGATTCACGACCAGCCGCCACGTCACGCCCTGCCAGCGCGTATTCAGCAGCCGCCGAAAGTTCGACAAACGCGGTTGCTTCAAAACATCCGCCCGCAACGTCGCCGGCGACTTCACTTCCGCATTCCGCACTCCGCATTCCGCATTCACGAGAGCCTCCCCTCGAAGAAGTTGGCGCGGGCGGTCGCGTGGGCCGCCGCGGCGCGGGCGAACTCCCACCGTTGAAACAAGACGCGGCGGGCAGGCCTTACTGACACAACGCCGGCAGACAATCCGGCGACCTCAATCCGTTCGTTCCCCCGCGGCCTGCCCGCCGCTGAAAATGCCTTGGTGCTCACGGCAGCACCTCCACCTTGACGCCAAGTTTCTCGGCCATCCGTTGCAACTGCGCGACTTTGCTTTGTTTTACAGCGTCGAGCTTGGCGTGCTTTTCGCAGACTGTTGCGATGACTTCTTCCAGATCATCGCCTTGCGCGCCAAGTTGCTGGCAATTCTCGACAAAGAGGCACACCTGCCACTTGACCAGATCATCAAAGCCGCGCCGGAGTTCGACCGAAATGTCGGAAGCCCGCCCCCCTGTTGCCTGCAGCAAGCGAACCTTTGCCGCGTTGATCGCCTCGATCACCTTCGCATCCACTTCGCTAATCTTCATGCTCTTTGCCTTTCCTTCAGTTTGCCGTCGCCAACTCCGCGCTGATGCCTTTCCGCACCCAGTGCCGGATCAACTCGGAAAGCTTTAGGCCGCGGCGCTGCGCCTCGGCCCGCATGGCGTGCAACTCGGCTTCCGCCCAGTTCACGCCGAACATCTTCGTTTGCCGCGTGCGCTTCATGGCTCAGGCCGCGAGCGCGGTGTCGTTGTTCGTCGCCATCGTCGGCGCATTCGGGAACACCCGGGCGTG
>RFUP01000696.1 GCA_009922885.1 Paracoccaceae bacterium | reverse complement strand
AATCGATGCCGAGGAGCCGAGCGCGGCCTTCCGCGTCGGATCCGCTGGGCACTGCTCTTTGCTAGAGCCGGACGAGTGGGCCAAGCGCTACGCAGTTAAGCCCGATGGCATCGACCGGCGCACGAAAGAGGGTAAGGAGAAGTGGGCGCAGTTCGAGCAGCTTCACGCCGGCAAGATCATCATTGACCAGGATGAGGCCGCGACGGTGCTAAAGCTGACCGATGCCGTGCGCCAGAATCCCTTGGCCGAGCAGCTGCTGGCCCGGGGCGTGCCCGAGGCGACGTGGCGAACGGGCGGCAGCCTGACGCTGCAGTGCCGCACCGACTGGTTTAATCCAGACGGCTGCGAACTTTCAAACGGACGCCCTTATGTGTGCGACGTGAAAACGGTGGAAAGCCTCGATGACGATGCGTTCGCGAATTTCGAACGCGCCGTTTTTCGATACGGCTACCACCGCCAGGCGGGGTTTTATCTGCCGCTCATCACCGAGCTTTTCAGCAAGCCGGTGTTTGATTTCTTCTTTATCGTCGTGGAAAAGGCCGAGCCATTCGGCGTAGCGGTTTACCGACTCAGCGACCAGGTGGTTTCAATCGGCCAAGACGAGACGATTGCGGATCTGCGGAGGTTGGCGCGTTGCATTTCTTCCAACGAGTGGCCGAATATCGAGCCGACGCTGCGCGAGATCGGCGTTCCGACTTGGTACGGGAAGGGCGGTGCGGCGTGAGCGAAATTACTAATCAATGGGTCAAGATGAATCCGTTTGAGGCGAAGGCGCTGATTATCAAACTACAAGAAGAGAATGCCACGCTACTAGCTTGCATCCAAGCCGAGCGCAAACCCGATCACAGCTGGTCGCGGGAAGATCTTTCCGCATTTTATGCTCAGGCGGTGGAACAGCGGAATATACTTGAGCGTGAGAAGACTGAACTCGAAGAACACATCGACCGCTGCGAGCGGCTCCTGCGCTGCTGGTGCAAGTCCGGCACCTTCAGCAACTCCGAAGAGTTACGCATGGAAACGCTGGAGATGCTCGACGGCAGACCCGAAAAGGCACGGCCGGCGTCGAAAGACCTGGAAGCCGAAAACGCCAGGCTGCGTCGCGCAATCGAAGGAATGCAAAAACTGACGATTCTAGCGGATCGCGAAATCGAAGAGCTAAAAACACAACTCGCTAACAAATGAGCATCACCGCATCCGTTATCCTAATCTCTGGAACTGGTCTCTTGTGCT
>RFUP01000695.1 GCA_009922885.1 Paracoccaceae bacterium | reverse complement strand
TGTCATTTCTCTTTCTGAAATATCCCCGCCGGAGGCATTCGACAGAGGCCAGTCCGAGAACCGCTGCAAGTAGGGTGCTTACTCGGCTGGGCTCCCGATGAAGCCCTTAGCAAAGACAGTTTCGTTACCCGGGCTGGGATCTCGCGGGATCAAGGTCGCGAGAATGAAAGATGTAGCGGCCATGCCGGCGGCCAAAAGGAAGACCGAGGATGGAGAGACGACCCAGAGATACCCGAGCGACGCTGGCAGAAACACTGCCGCGATATGGTTGATGGTGAATGCGACGGCGGCCGTGGGGGCGATGTCTTGCGGATCCGCGATCTTTTGGAAGTAGGTCTTGAGAGCGAGCGCGAGAGCGAAGAAAAAGTGGTCGAGGATATAGAGAACGGCCGCCACCACGACCCCCCATCCGAACCAATAGATGCCGCCGTAAGCCAAAAAGACCAGCATCAGGCCCGTGTATTCGAACATCAGCGCGCGCCGCTCGCCGAAGCGGGCAACGATGCGCCCCATGAGAGGGGCAAAGATCATATTGGCGACGAGGTTGATCAGGTAGAGGCCCGTCACTTCATGAACGTCGAAGCCGAACTTTTGCACCATCATGAAGCCCGCAAAGACCATGAAGATTTGGCGCCGGGCCCCGGCCATGAATTGAAGCGCATAGTAGAGCCAATACCGTTTGCGCAGCACGAATTTCTTTAGCTGCGGATTCGGGGCTTCGAATTGCGGGTAGGCAAAGAAAGCGAAAATCGCGATGGCTGTCGTGATGCCGCCCGCGAGCATGTAGACGGCGTTGTAGGTCAGGCCCAGAGCTTCCCAGCTCAGCACGATCGCAACATAGGCCACAAGCGTGGCCCCGGAGCCGGCGGCGAGCAGAAGCCCAAGCATTTGTGGGGCCTTGTCTTTCGGCAGCCATTGCAACTGAAGCGACTGGTTGACCGTTTCATAATAGTGAAAGCCGATCGACGACAGGAGCGTGATGATCAATATCCCGCCCATTTGCGGGAACCATGCCGTGAGCGCGGTGGCGACGCCCAAGAGGATCAGGGAAACCAACGCCAAAACCTGTTCCCGCATCACGAGAAGAACGGCAATCACCCCGATGGCGAGAAAGCCGGGGATTTCCCTGACCGAGTGCAGCCAGCCGATATCGGAGCCGTCGAAATTCGCCACTTCGATTACGAAATTGTTCAGAAGCGCAGACCAAGTGGCAAACGCGATGGGCATGCCTGCGGCCATGAGGAACAGGAGCGCGATC
>RFUP01000694.1 GCA_009922885.1 Paracoccaceae bacterium | reverse complement strand
AAGTGAAGAACTACCAGTTCCTGGCTCTTGTCCTGCAAGGCTTGAAGAAGATCGGATAGGTCGTCTTCGGCGGTGCAGGCAGTCTGCGGCTCTACGGAAGCTTCCACCGAAGGCTCGGACAAGGCCCAGGCCTTCCCGGTTTCGTCACCGATCCGCAGAACGGCTGAGGCCACGAAAATGAGGGAAACGATGGTGAGGGCACCTCGCCGGCCCGGACTGGGGATAGCGCGCATCTGACGCCTCCTCATCACGCACCAAACCGCGGGTCGCGTGAATGCCGGACAAACATCGGCTCAGCCGCGGCGGGCGCCGCGTCCTCTTCCGCCAAATCGTGCATCGAGACGACCAAGAGTTCCAATCGACGCGCCACATCTTCCGCGCGCCCCGTCAGGGTTTCAAGCGTTTCGCTGGAAGCAGAGGCCACCGTACGGGCGGACGCCAAGGAAGCGGCCAGCTCGTCCACTTGCTGGGAGAGCGCCGCCACGGCCCCGCCCATTCCATGCTCGAGGTCGTTGAACTTGGCCAGTCTGGTCGCCAGAACATAGCAATAAATTCCGGCCCCAAGTGCGCCTGCCCCCAAAAGAACATCTGCGAGATATGCCATTTTCGTCTGCCTCAGTTTAGTATGAATTCCATGATGAGAAGGTCGCGCACCCGCCCCTCGCCCAGAACGATCTGGATCCGCCTCAAGAGCTGCGCGCGCAGCTTGTAAAGGATTGTCGGGTCCTCGAAATCGCTGGTCTGGACCGCCCGCAGATAGGTGTTCATCACATCGATGATCCGCGGAATCTGCGCCGAAACCTCGGCTTCCATTCCCTCCGTTACCTCCAGCTGCGCGTGGAACTTGAGTTGCCTGCTCGCAGACATCGGCCCGAGCGAAACGAGGATCGGATCCAACTCGAGAAATCCGTGCGAAGACAGCACCGGAGCAGGCAGAGAATCAGCCTCCTCATGCGGGGCCTCAAGCAAGCCCGGAAGAAATAAAAAACCGGCCGCACCGCCCACGAGAGCAAGCACAAGCCCAATAATCAAAGGCAGTTTGCTGCTTTTGGGGGGGTGCTCGGTGGCAATGGCTTCGGTCATGGCTTTTCCTTTCGTCGCCCCCAGAAATAGCCAGAACTCACTAACCGATTGTTAAGCCCCGTCCGCCAAAGTGAGTGCAAGTTGACGGAATCGGAAGGAATCGGGCGTTGCAGCAAATTCTGGAGCTTTGGCAGAGGCTTGAACTGAAGCGTCGCGTGATCATCGTGGGTGCGACT
>RFUP01000693.1 GCA_009922885.1 Paracoccaceae bacterium | reverse complement strand
TCTTGGTGATCCAGACCACACCAATAGAGCCGCCAATTGCGAAGGTCAGCGCATTCAACTGAAAGGCTGGAACCGGCGACGTGCCAACCGTGAACAGCGCCAAGAGCGCCCAGAGCGCGATGGCTGAGAAGCCAATCAAAGTCGCGCGCGTCATGTCTGTTTCCAGTGGGCAAAGTGCCCCGTGCAATGTGATTGGCTCGATTGCATCTTCATCCCCTTGAGGCCGCTTTCATGCGGCTTCTAGATGGCGAAGTGATGGAATTTCCCGCCAAAGGTCAAGCGTGCAGCAATTACCGGGCTCGGATGAATGAGTTCATCGGATTAGGTTTCGGTAATTGGCTCAAGATAGGTCTCAATTAATTCTCTTCTGAGATGTGCGTGCTGCTGGGGAAGGCGAAGTGCTTCTCCCAGATGTGCAAGCTCTTCATCCCGCGTGAAGCCGGGTTCATTGGTTGCGACTTCGAAGAGAATGCCCTCGGGAGACCGGAAGTAAATTGCCCAGAAGTAATCGCGATCCTTGACGGGGGTCACAGCCCATCCCGCTTCGGTTAGGGCCTTTTGTACCTCCGTCTGACCTTCTCTGGTCGCGACCGAAAAGGCGAGATGGTGGACGGATCCCGCGCCCTGTTTGGCGGCGGGTGCATCTGGATCCTGCAAGAGATCGATTACATTGGCGGTTGGTGCTGCCGGGCAGACAAGACGCGTCCGTCTGCTTTCTTGTCCAGCCGTCTCATAGCCCATGAACTGCAGGAGCTCGCGCGTGGGGCTTGTGTCTTTGAGCCGTAATTCCACTGAGTGAAAACCGCGAATGGCGTGGCCGCGGGGGACAACACTGCTGCGCCACGGCTCTCGGGCGTCGTTTGTCTCGACCAAAGCGAGATTTTCGCCATCGGGGCCGAGGAAGGGCAATTGGGACTGACCAAATGTGGTTTCTCTGGGCAGATGAGTGATGCCGATTTCGGTAAAGTGCCGCTCCCACCAATCAAGAGCGCCTATTGGTACTGAGAAGCGCGTCCAGCTTACTTCTCCCGTTCCTTCCCGGCGCTGCTTCGCATTGGGATTTGGGAAGTAGGTGATCACGGTTCCCGGTGATCCTGCTTCGTCTCCGTAATACAAGTGATAAAGTTTGGGATTGTCGAAGTTCACTGTTTTCTTCACGCGCCGAAGTCCGAGTGACTTCGTGAAGAAGGCGTTGTTTTCCTGAGCGCTAGAGGCGATCGAGGTTACATGGTGAAGGCCTTTGATCTGTTTGAGCATCG
>RFUP01000692.1 GCA_009922885.1 Paracoccaceae bacterium | reverse complement strand
AGAGGTGGCCGATATCCGCCGACGCACCGCCGACAGCGTGATCATCGTCGTCGAAGGCACCGCCTAACAGCGTCTTTGCGCGCGCAGTGGCACAAGCCCCGCGCTGCGCGCGCGCAGCGTGACCAGCGCCAGCACCGTGTCGATGGTGGGCGTGGGCGTCTGGGTCACGCGGCCAAGCTCTTGCACCGAGCCCAACAGAGCGTCGATCTCCATCGGACGCCCTAGGTCGAGATCCTGCCACATCGACGTCCTGTGCGCCCCCACAGCGGCCCCGCCATCGATCCGACGCTCGACATCGATCGGGAACTTGATACCAAGCGTCTCGGCAATCGCCTGCGCCTCTAGCATCATGCCCCGCGCGACGCCCCGGGCGCCAGGATCAGTGCACAGTACATCCAGCGTCGCATGGGTTAGCGCCGAGATCGGGTTGAATGAAAGGTTCCCCCACAGTTTGACCCAGATCTCGTCACGAATGCGCGACCGGACAGGCGCCTTCAGGCCCGCCGCCGTCAAAGCCTGCGACAGCGCGACGGCGCGGTCGGACTTGGACCCGTCGGGCTCACCCAGGGAAAACCGGTTGCCTTCAATCTGCTTCACAACCCCCGGCTCCACCACCTCGGCGGCGGGGTAGACGACACAGCCTAGCACCCGGTCCGGGCCAAAGCCATTCCACTGCGCATCACCCGGATCGACAGACGCCAGGCGCGTACCCTCAAGCGGGCCTCCATGCTTGTAGAAATACCACCACGGCACGCCATTCACGCCGCTGACTATGGTGGTTTCCTCGCCAAGGAGAGGTTGCATTTTGGGCACTACCGGTGGAACTGAATGCGCCTTCAACGTAACGATGACATAGTCCTGTACCCCTAGATCGGCAGCATTCTCGGATGCGCGCACCTTGACGGTGGAACGCATACCCTCTTCTGAGATCAACGACAGCCCGTTCTCCTGCATCGCCTTAAGATGCGGGCCACGAGCGACCAGGCTAACATTCGCCCCCACCTCGGCCAGTTTTACGCCCAGAAGGCCACCGATCGCGCCCGCGCCAAAGATGCAGATTTTCATGGCTTACTCCACAAGACCCAGTTTGGCCGCTAGCCCGATCCGCTGCACCTTTCCAGTCGCACCCTTTGGTATTTCATCGAGGATAACTACCGTGCGCGGCACCTTAAAGTCGGCGAGCCGCGCGGCGGCAAAGTCCTTCACCTCCTTCTCGGTCACGCTTTCGCCTTCCCGCGCGACTACGGCCACGCCTAGGT
>RFUP01000691.1 GCA_009922885.1 Paracoccaceae bacterium | reverse complement strand
ATTGGATGCGCCACGCCCACATCCTCACAGGAGGCACCAATGGACAGTGAGAAAGTGACGGAGGCTGACCGCGAAGCGGTGGAATCTGCTCGCGCGTGGTGCGATGACATGGATGAGCCTGAAATGGTCCAAGCCTTCGCCCGCCACCGCCTCGCCTCCACCGAAGCCCTGCGGGAAGAGAATGAACGGCTGCGGGAGGCGTTGAGGCGTCTTTCGGGCGGCCGTGCATCGGTCACTGAATGCTACCGCATCGCCCGCAAAGCACTCGACACGGAAGGAGCCGCAAATGAGCAGGCTGGCTGATGAATTGGAGCGGTTAGCCCAAGCCGCAACAGAAGCGCCTTGGGCGGGGTATAGTGAACCGGATGTTGGTCTTCCATATGGCCTGTTTCACGGAACTGTGATGCAGACTGGCTTCGGCCCCTTGGAGCCCCTGGGCGCATATGACATTGACTTGATCGTTGCCCTTCGGAACAACCTTCCTGCCATCCTCACCGCCCTCCGCACCGCCGACGCAGAGCCGGGTGGTGATGTGGTGGAGTTGGAGAGCCGAGCTGACTATAGCGAACAAGCCCTCGCTGATCGGTCAATCGGTTTTCTTGAGGCACGCGCCGACGAATGGATGGCCGATACTGGCGTCCAGCGAATGTTCAACGCCATTGCGTCTGTATTTGAGAAACATGCGCCACAAGAGATCATGGACAGATTCCGTGAGCAGCTTGGCGCGATTGGCCATCAGTGTCACGTCGAGGGTGCGCTGAGAGTATGGGAAGAAATCTCAACTCAGCAGCGGGCAATTGGCCGTCCGCTTCCGCGAAGCGCAGACGAACTCGCCGCCCTCAACGCCACCCAGCCCACTTCAAACGAAACGGGCCATTCCGTTAAAGCTGGCGGCGAGGTTTCAACTTCCGTTGAAAGTGACCGGCCCACAGACGCCGAGGTGCCGAAGGTGGCAGAATGGCTTGCTGACTGGAGGCGAAAGTGCGGGACAACGCCCCTTAGTGGAAAGCACTATGAGAATGCTGCGCGCACCCTCCTAGAACGCCTCGCCCCTGCTGCTGTGCGGCGGGAGGCTTTGGAGGAAGCGGCGAAGATCGCAGAAACTTATTGGGTGGCGGCTGACTACAACACAGTCGGTATTGCAGACGCAGACAAGGCAATGGAATTGTGCCGCCAAACAGCCGCAGCCATCCGCCAGCACAAGGACGGCGGCCATGGCTGAATACGACCAACTCACGCGCGATCTCGCGCGCAAGGCTG
>RFUP01000070.1 GCA_009922885.1 Paracoccaceae bacterium | reverse complement strand
TCGAAGAGGCCCGCGCGGGTGGGGTTAAGGCCGATATTCGGCACCAGAACATCCGATCCGGGCACGATGAGCGCCGCGCAAACCGGGAAGGCCGCCGACGAAGGATCACGAGGAACATCAATGGTTTGCGGCTTCAATTCGGGCCGACCCGTGAGGGTGATCATACGGCCTTCCTCGGTTTCCACCGTTGTAATCTCAGCCCCGAAGCCCGCCAGCATTCGCTCGGAATGGTCGCGCGTGGCTTCCTTTTCGATCACCACCGTCTGCCCCGGCGCGTTCAAACCCGCGAGCAGTACCGCCGATTTCACCTGCGCCGATGGCACCGGAACCGTATAGCGCACCGGCACCGGATCAGCGGCACCAACGATGGTCATGGGCAGGCGCCCGCCTGTGCGGCCATAGGCCTTCGCGCCAAAAAGCGCCAAGGGATCGGTCACGCGGCCCATCGGGCGCTTGCGGAGCGAGGCATCGCCCGTGAACGTCGCCGTGATCGGCGAAGTGGCCATCGCACCCATGATGAGGCGCACGCCCGTGCCCGCATTGCCGCAGTCGATCACGTCCGCTGGTTCGGCAAACCCGCCCACGCCCACACCGTGCACGTGCCACGTATCGCCCTTCTTTTCCACCGTCGCCCCGAAGGCGCGCATGGCTTTCGCGGTGTCCAGAACGTCTTGGCCTTCCAGAAGGCCGCGCACTTTGGTTTCGCCCACGGCCATTGCACCGAGGATCAGCGAACGGTGACTGATCGACTTGTCGCCCGGCACATGCGCCTCACCCTTTAGCGGGCCGCATTTGCGGGACATCATCGGAATTGGATCGCCGTGGCCAGACATCGAAAAGCTCCTTGAAAGCATCCGCACCCGATTATCCAAATCGCCGCGCCCCGTCCACAGGCTTCCCCGCATCTCCCGATTGCGCTACCTTAGGGAGAGTATTGCTCGCGCAGCGGGAGGCCGCCTTGAAACCGATTACAGACATTCTCGCCAACGGCACCCGCCGCCATTTTCAACCGCCCCGCACCCGCGCCGAGAACGATCCTGAAAGCGGAATGCAGGCCCGATTGGCCAAGCTCGTGGGGGTCGTGGCCTTCGCTTTGCCGATCGTTCTGATGTTGGGCGCGGCCAACGGAAGCTGCATGCGCGACAGCATCAGCCATTTCTACTACGCCCAGTTCCTGCCGCAACGCGTTTGAGCTCTTTTCCCGCGTTCACCATCTACACACCATCGCGGCGGCGGTTGTTTTCGGATTCCTTGCACTTTTCATCCTCGTGGTCCTGCGCCGCGTGGTGCCGGAACGCCATGAGCAAAACGGCCAGATCATCCCTACGAAGCGCAAGCGCAACGTGCTTTATAGCCTCTGCGGCGGCACGATCCTTCTGTGCATCGCGCTCCTCGGGGCCAAGCAAATGGCCTCCGAGGCGTTCCTCGTAAAGTGGAACACCCTCAATCTGACCTTCGTTTTCGAAGCAATCGCGCTTTGGGCCTTCGGGATCGCATGGCTCGCGAAAGGCCGCCAGTTCGAAGAGTTGAACGACCCGTCCGAGAGGGATCAGCGGCGGCGGAACGTGAGGTAATGCGGCGTGCGGCCCTCGCGCAGCGCTTTCTGCTCGTAGCGGGTCGAGATCCAGTCTGACCACGGCTTCCGCCAGTCTTCCGGCCCTTCAGCCAGCCACTCGAACCCGGCCTGCGGCACCTCTTCCAAGGTCTGGCGCACGTAGTCGGGAATGTCTGTCGCCACGCGGAAAATCGCGCCCGGCTTCATTACGCGGTGCAACGGCTCCAGATGCTCCGGCGTGACGAAACGGCGGCGATGGTGGCGCGCCTTGGGCCAAGGATCGGGATAGAGCAAAAACGCCTTGTCGATACATTGATCGGGCAGCACTTCGCAAAGCTCGCGCACATCCCAGGCATGGATGCGGATACGCTCTTCAAGCCCCGCATCCTCGATCTTGGCCAGCGCCATCGCCACGCCATTCAGGAACGGCTCACAGCCGATAATGCCCACCTCGGGGTAGGTCTCGGCCATATGCGCCATATGCTCGCCACCACCGAACCCGACCTCAAGCCATGTCTCGCGGCCCGGAAAAATCGCGCCGACATCCAGCGGCGTCCGCTCCGGGTTTTCCTCCAGCGTGACCGCACCGGGGGAAAGCTTCGGCAGCAGCTCTTCGACGAGCCGCTTCTGGCGGTCGCGCAGGGTCTTGCCGTGGATACGGCCATAGAAGTTGCGCCAAGGCGCGCCGGAGGGGTGATGATCTTTATCGCTCATGCGCGGCCTCCTAGCCCAGCTACCGCGCTGACGCAATCCGTGCAGCAACCGCCCCTGATGCGCCGTCGCCACCAGCAACCGGCCCAACGCCACCACCCGCAGGTGGCACAGGCGCAGCCACAGGCACCGCAGGCGGAGGATCGCCCCATTGCGCCGCGATCCCGTTCCGGAACGGCGCAAGCCTTGTGCGCTCTAGCTCTTCCAGAAACCGGAGCAGTTCGGCAAACTCCGGGCTATCGCTTTCGATATAGGCCTGCACCGACTGGAAGGCCTGCACCAGCACCTGTTCCGGCACCTGCTCCAAGCCACGCCCCGCCTCCTCCCAGCGCGGCCCACCGAGCCACACCGCCGAGAACATGATCTGCGCCTTGGTTTTGGGCACCCCCGCCACAGTAAGCGCGTCGTAGAACATGATGTGCACGTTCTGCCACGTATCGCCGTGGAAACGCAGGCCAGCCTCGTTTCCAACACCGCAATAGGCATCGTGCAGAGTGCCTGCATTAAGGAATTGCGACGAACGGGGATTGCCCAGGAGCGGCACGAAGAGGATCGGAATTGAGGCGCCATCCGTCAAAGTACCGACGGGGGCCTCCCAGTTCCGACGCGCGCCGTCGACAAAGAGAAGCGGCTCGATGGTCGGAAAGAACGGCAAACTGCGCGATGGCAAGTGCCGCGCCTCTTTTGCCAGCCTCACGGGTGCATTGCGGAAGAAGCAAGCACCACTGCCGCCCCCGGCACAGGGCACGCCTGGCGGGAGCGCTGAAAGCGCTGTCAGATGACCATCAGAAGGTAGGCAGCCAGAAATGCTGAGAAACAGAAAAATGGCTTGGAACAACCGCATGACAAAAGAGCTTTAAAAACACAGCCGCATCATCCTCCGCCGCCTGCCACGGCACAAGAGCGGCGAGTATGAGGATTTCCACATGTCAGGGAGCGGGATCGATGCCCTGCATCCGCTGAAAGGCCACCTCCATCTCGGAAATCGCCGCCGAGATATCTTGTTCTGTCAGGTAGAACCCTTGTGCCCGCACGATTGGCAAATGAACTTCCGTGCCCTCAGCACCTGCCGCAATCAGGCTTCCGTGCAGTTCCAGCAGTTGGGTTGGTGGAAAAACCGTTGTCTCCGAATTTCCCCGCAGCGAAATCCGCACCTGCCATTCGCTCCCCCCGCTGGTTCGTAAATGCAGCGCCTCGCCTTCGCGGATCTCACGGTTCCACCCCGCTTGCCGCAGCGCCATCGCCACATCGCGCCGCGTGATATGGCGCGGCGAGACGCCCCCCAAACGGTGTTTCTCCTCCTGCCAACGGGCCATCGCCTCTTGGCGGCGCAATTCGGTTTCAGTGGCCGAAAGCAAAGGGGCGGGCGCAGTTGCCCCGCGCCCGCCCCTTCCGAAAATCCGTGCGAGAAACCGCATCAGAGCGCCTTTTTCAGGGCCTCCACGAGGTCCGTTTTTTCCCACGAGAACCCGCCATCCGCTTCCGGTGCGCGGCCGAAGTGGCCGTAAGCCGCCGTGCGCTGGTAGATCGGGCGGTTGAGTTGCAACGTTTCCCGAATGCCGCGCGGGGTGAGGTCCATCACCTTCGGGATCGCGGCTTCGATTGCCGCCGCATCGGCCGAACCGGTGCCATGGGTATCTACGTAAATCGACAGGGGCTTCGCCACACCGATCGCATAGGACACCTGAATGGTGCAACGCTCTGCAAGGCCCGCCGCAACGACGTTCTTGGCCAGATAACGCGCAGCATAAGCCGCCGAACGGTCAACCTTCGTCGGATCTTTACCCGAGAACGCACCGCCGCCATGCGGAGCCGCGCCGCCGTAGGTATCCACGATGATCTTGCGCCCGGTGAGGCCCGCGTCGCCGTCGGGGCCGCCGATCACGAAAGTTCCCGTGGGGTTCACGTGCCACTCGGTTTTCTTGGTAATCCAGCCCTCGGGCAGGATTTCGCGGATATAGGGCTCGACGATCCCGCGGATCACCTTGGAGGTTTGGCGCTTGAACGCATGCTGCGTGGAAAGCACGATGGAGGTCACTTCCACAGGCTTGCCATCCACATAGCGCAACGAGATCTGCGACTTCGCATCCGGCCCGAGCGTCGGCTCGGTGCCGTTCTTCCGCACTTCGGCAAGGCGGCGCAGGATCGCGTGGGAATACTGGATCGGAGCCGGCATCAACTCGGGCGTTTCGGTGGTGGCGTAACCGAACATGATGCCCTGATCGCCTGCCCCGTCACGGTCCACACCCTGAGCGATGTGGGCGGATTGCTGGTGCAGGTAGTTATGCACGCGGATCTTTTCCCAGTGGAATTTCTTCTGCTCATAGCCGATGTCACGCACGCATTCGCGCACGATACCTTCGACCTGATCCATCATCGCCTTGGTCTTTTCTTTCGACGAAAGACCGACCTCACCGCCAACAACCACGCGGTTGGTCGTGGCAAAGGTTTCGCAAGCCACGCGTGCATTCGGCTCTTCGCGCAGGAAGGCATCAAGAACGGCATCGGAAATACGGTCGCAAACCTTGTCGGGATGCCCCTCGGACACGGATTCCGAGGTGAAAATGTAATTTTGTCTGGACATGAAAGGCGCTCCATTGGGGTTAACCTGCCACGCCAGGAAGCCGTTGTGGCAGGGTTTGGGACTCGTTATGCCTCCTAACGGCTTAGGTCAATCGCCGCCTTAGACCTAGGGCCGAGATGAGCGAAAAGAGAATCAGGAATGCAACAGGTGCGTCGCCGATGCGGGCGTAAAGCGTTTCAGGTTTGGCCGCAGGAAGCGGCGCGTCAATCCATCCAGCCGTGTTGAGTGCGATTTCCGCCGTCACACGCCCTTCGGCGTCGATCATGGCCGAAACGCCCGTATTGGCTACCCTCACCATCGGCAGGCCCTGCTCGATGGCGCGAAACCGTGCTTGTACGAGGTGCTGATAGGGGCCGGAAATCTCGCCGAACCAGCCATCGTTGGTGATCTGCACAAGGAAATCCGGGCGGGCGGGCGCTGCGTTGACATCCTGCGCGAACACCGCCTCATAGCAGATCAGCGGCAGCCCCATCCCAAGGCGCGGCCCGAAATCCATCAAGGCAGGCCCCGGCCCGCCCGAATACCCCTGCCCTTCCGACGCCGCGAAGCCGTAAATCCCGAAGCGCGCCATGAAGTCACCGAAGGGCACGTATTCGCCAAAGGGCACCAAGTGGTGCTTGTCGTAGAGCGCGCGCTGTTTACCATCGGGGCCAAGGAGCACGGCGGAATTCATCAAGCGCATCCCTTCGTAGCGCTGAATACCCAGCAACACAGGCGCTCCCGCAGCATGCCCGATATAGGCCAGCATCTCATCCGCATCTTCCAGCAGAATCGGCACGGCGGTTTCCGGCCAGACGATCAGATCGGGGCGCTGCCTGCCCGAGGCACTGCCTTCTGCGCTAAAGCGCACCTGCCTGTCGAAGAAGGTGCGGGCCATTTCGGGGTCCCACTTCAGCTTTTGCGTGGCATTGGGCTGGATAAGGCGCACCACAGGGGCGTCTAGGCCGGGTTTTTCCGTTGAAGCCGGAAGTGGGACTAGAAACAGAGCCAGCGATGCAACGCAAAGTGCCTTCAAGAGCCCTGACCGTGTAAGCACAAGCAGCGCGACGAGGCTCATCAATAGCCATTGCAGCCCATGCACACCCCAAAGGGCTGTGGTTTGGGCCATCCATCCACCGATCAGCCCATGCACCGGCATGGCCCATGGGAAGCCTGTGAACACATAAGCACGAAGCAGTTCCGCCCCCGCGAGGCTACTGGCCAGAACGAGGGCAGGCACCGCGCCATTTCGGGGGGCGATCCACCGGGCCAAGGCGAACGCACCGCCCCAGAAAAGAGCAAGCCCCGCTGCCATGAACACCAAAGCAAAAGGCGCCATCCAGCCGTAGATTTCCGGCTCGATCATGAAGGGTTCTACGATCCAAAGGAGAGCGACGGCGAAATGCCCGACACCGAATGCCCAGCCAATCAGGGCCGCTTTTTTTGGATGTTCGGCGCTCGCCCAAAGCCAGATCGCCAAGGCTAATCCGGCGAACAGCGCTGGTACCCAGATCAAAGGCGCTTGGCCGAGCGCGGCCAAAGCGCCCGCGATCCCTGCCAACCCAAAACGCTGCGCGCCCCCACTGGGAAGGCGCAGCCGCTCAGGCGGCATCCCTTGCACCGTTCAGACGCACGCGCAATCGCTTGATCCGACGGGGATCGGCGTCCACTACCTCGAACTCAGGGCCTGACGGGTGTTTGACCACCTCGCCACGCGCAGGCACGCGGCCCGCCAGCATGAATACGAGCCCCCCGAGGGTGTCGATTTCTTCTTCATCGACATCCTCATGTTCCGTTAGAGAATGCCCGATCTCGGCTTCGAACTCTTCCAGAGGGGTCTTTGCCAAAGCAAGCCACTGACCGGGCTTTTCTTCGCTCCAGTAGCTGTCGTCTTCGGTATCGTGTTCGTCCTCGATTTCACCGATGACCTGTTCGATCAGGTCTTCGATGGTTACCAGTCCGTCGACACCACCGTATTCATCAATGACCAGCGCCATGTGTCGGCGTTCGCTCTGCATCTTCTGCAAGAGCACCCCGATAGACATGGACGGCGGCACAAAAAGCAACGGCCTCAGCATGGATTTAAGGGTGAACCTTGTGCCATTCGCTGAATTGAAGCCATGCTTCAACGCAAAGTCCTTGAGGTGCACCAAGCCTTGCGGACTATCCAACGTGCCTTTGTAAACCGGCAAACGTGTCAGGCCGCTTTCGCGAAACACTTCGACCAATTCTTCCTTGGAGATGCCCATCGGCACGGCGACAATGTCTGCCTTCGGGATCGCAACATCCTCAACTCGCATCCGGCGCAGGTTGCCGATGCCATGTGACGCGATAGGCGCACCCAATCGTGGTTGCGGCGTTGGAACGGCCTCGCCCGTATCTGATGGGCTCAGAGCCCCGATAATGCGGCGAAAAAATCCACCCTGCCGCGAACTCTCCGAAGTGTCTTCTGGTTGCGCGCGTTGCGCCGCCGAAGAACCGTCAATGCTGTCGCCCATGATCCCTTTCCGTATTGGCGGGAGTTATTTCCCGTCATCCTCACTATATGGGTCTGCAATTCCCATTTTGCCAAGTATCTCGGTTTCAATACTTTCCATCAAGTGAGCGTCTTTTTCTCTCACATGATCAAATCCAAGCAAATGCATGGTTCCATGCACCAAGAGGTGCAGAACATGTGCATCGAAGCTTTTGTTCTGGGCCTCGGCTTCGCGCTGGCATGTCTCATAGGCGATCGCGATATCGCCCAGTTCAAGGCCGAACGGGGCTTCGGGATCGAATTCCGGCAGGAACGGCTCTTCGCCATCTTCCTCGGCGCCCCGCTCTTCGGATGGCCACGAGAGCACATTGGTCGGCGTAGGCTTACCGCGAAATTCGGTGTTCAGTTCGGCAATGCGGGCGTCGTCGCAGCCCATGACGGCCGCTTCGATCTCGTCGCTATCCAAATCGAAATGCGCCAAGACAGCGTGAAAGGCCTTATCGGCCAACTCTGCCAAATGCGCTTCGTCCCAAGCGCCACACTCGATGATCGTTTCTACTGCCATTCCGGCCTCTTACGCGGCACGCATGGAAAGCGAAAGTGAAACCTGTACGCTCTTTTCCATGCAACACGTGAGCAAGCTAGCCAATAGCCGGTGTGTCTGCTTCGTAGGCTTCGATGATCGCTGCGACCAGAGGATGGCGGACAACATCTTTCGAAGTGAAGTAATTGAAGCTGACCGCAGGGATCGACTTCAACAACCGTTCGGCATCCCCAAGCCCCGAAGAGACACCGCGCGGGAGGTCGATCTGGGTCCGGTCGCCTGTAATCACCATCCGTGATCCCTCCCCAAGGCGCGTGAGGAACATCTTCATCTGCATCGAAGTGGCGTTCTGGGCTTCGTCGAGAACGATGAAAGCATTCGCAAGCGTCCGGCCACGCATGAAGGCCAGCGGCGCGATCTCGATGCGCTTTTCCTCGATCAACTTGGCCACTTGTTTGCCCGGCAGGCAATCACTGAGCGCGTCGTAAAGCGGCTGCATATAGGGATCGACTTTTTCCTTCATGTCGCCCGGCAGATAACCGAGCTTTTCGCCCGCCTCGACAGCCGGACGCGACAGAATGATCTTGTCCACTTGCCCCGTGATAAACATGCTGACGCCGACCGCGACCGCGAGATAGGTTTTCCCCGTGCCCGCGGGCCCTATGCCGAAGCAAAGCTCGTGCTTGAACAGGTTTTGCACATAGGCTTTCTGGGCTTCGGTGCGCGGCTCAATCAGCTTGCGCCGGGTCTTGATCTCAACCGGCCCGCCCCGGAACATCTCAAGTTGATCGCCCGGCTGAATCCCCGTTCCCTTTTCCGAAGCTCCCATACGGAGTTCGCGATCTATGTCGCCGGTCTCCAGATCTTTGCCCGCTTCCAAACGCTCGTAGAGTGATTCCAGCACCAGCTTGGCCTCAGCGATGGCTGGCTCTTCGCCCATGACCGCCAGTTGATTACCACGCCTCAGGATCTGAACCGACAGTTTTTGCTCTATTGCAGCGAGGTTTCGATCGTACTGGCCGCAAAGATCTATCAGTAGTCTGTTGTCCGGAAATTCGAGGCGCACTTCCTTGAGGGGGATGGCCTCTGCGAGCGGGGGCGGAAGGACTGTGGCAGACAATCAGATCTCCTTCTACAAGCTTA
>RFUP01000690.1 GCA_009922885.1 Paracoccaceae bacterium | reverse complement strand
AAGCTGGGCCATACCGGAGGCGCCCATCTGGGTTGTCAGATCGCGGAGAAGGTCGTTGGTGAGCACCTGCTGCTCGACCGAAGAGAAGGTGGCGAGTTGGCGCGCACCATCACAGGGGGGCAATCGGTTCGTTCCGCGCGCGTGCATATTGCTGGTGTCGAGGGATCGCCTTTCAGCCGCAATTTGCGCCCCACGGCCTCGGTTTCCGTAACCACGCTGAACGGAACGGTTTCGCCGCAACAGGCGCAGGCGATCCGGCACCTCGTGGCGGGCGCGGTTTCGGGATTGCTGCCGGAAGATGTGGCCGTTGTCGATGCCCGCGGGATGCTGATTTCGGCAAGCGGCGATCAAGCCACCCCTGCCGATGATACTGCGGATGGCATGCGCCAGCGCGTGCAGCGGCTTCTCGAGGCGCGGGTAGGGCAAGGAAATGCCATCGTCGAACTCAGTGTCGACACCGTCACCGAGCGGGAAACCATTCGTGAGCGTGTGATCGATCCAGCCTCGCGCGTGGCGATCAGTACCGATACCGAGGAGACAAGCGGCAAGGAAAACGGCAGCGCAAGCGGCGTGACTGTGGCCTCGAATCTGCCCGATTCCGGTTCGGCGGCTGATGGCACATCGAGCAGCCAGAACACCCAGAGCCGCGAGCGTGTGAGCTACGAGATTTCAGAAACCCAGCGCGAGATTTCCCGTGAGCCGGGTTCTGTCCGCCGTTTGAGCGTGGCGGTCTTGGTGAACGGCACCCAGAGCGTGGGGGCCAACGGAACTCCGCAAATGGAAGCGCGCTCCGACGAGGAACTAGCGGCTCTCAAGGAATTGGTCGCGTCCGCCGTGGGGTATGATGCCGCGCGGGGTGATGTGATCACCATCAAATCGATGCAATTCGAGCCCATGGCTCCGCTACCGGAAAACACGGTTCCAGGGCTCCTGGAGCGCTTCAATTTCGATGGTACGGCTCTACTGAAAACCGGGATTCTGGCCATCGTCGCGCTGGTTCTCGGGCTTTTCGTGTTGCGTCCGCTCTTCTCCAACGCCCGCCCGCCGCTGCCCGCACCGCCTAGGCTCGGGGTCGCGCCCCGGCAGCAGCCCGGAATGTCGGCGCCCCTCCCGGGCCTGACCGGCGAGATCGACGATGGCGAAAACGATCTCTCCAATTTGCAAGCCGTCAATGCCCAGGCGCCCACTGCCGTTTCCACCACCGTTCGGCCAAACGTTTCGGGTGCCCTTCCCACGGAAGCCCAACTCAGCCGCCTGAAA
>RFUP01000689.1 GCA_009922885.1 Paracoccaceae bacterium | reverse complement strand
CATTGAGATACATCTCCACCGGATCTGCATCCTGCATCTCGCCCAACCCGAACGCAGACGATGGCGTTGCGGGTGTCAGGATCGCGTCCACACCAGCTGCAAAGGCCTCGTCGAAGTCGCGCTTAATCAGAGCTCGCACACGGCGCGCACGGTTGTAATAAGCGTCATAGAAGCCTGCCGAGAGCACATAGGTGCCCACCATCACACGGCGCTGCACTTCCGAACCAAAGCCTTCGGCACGGGTCTTCTCGTACATGTCGACGATGCCATCGCCCGCCGAGAGCTTCGCGCGGTGGCCGTAGCGCACACCATCGTAGCGCGCGAGGTTGGAAGAGGCTTCCGCAGGCGCGATCACGTAATAGGCAGGCAGCGCGTATTTCGTGTGCGGCAAGCTGATATCGCGGATCTCAGCGCCCGCATCCTTCAGCATCGCAATGCCGTTCTGCCAGAGCGCATCGATTTCCGCAGGCATTCCGTCCATGCGGTATTCTTTCGGAATACCAATGACTTTGCCGCGCACATCGCCCGTCAGCATCGCTTCGAAATCCGGCACAGCCAGATCGGCGGAGGTCGAATCCTTCGGGTCATGCCCCGCCATGGATTGCAGCATGATCGCCGCATCGCGCACGGTTTTCGTCATCGGCCCGGCTTGGTCGAGCGATGAGGCGAAGGCCACAACGCCCCAACGCGAGCAGCGCCCGTAAGTCGGCTTGATACCCACAATTCCGGTGAAGGCCGCAGGCTGGCGGATCGATCCGCCCGTGTCGGTGCCCGTGGCTGCAAGGCACAAATCCGCGGCAACAGCCGATGCAGACCCGCCCGAGGAACCGCCCGGCGTCAACTGCCGATCATCCACTTTCCACGGGTTTACCGCGTTGCCATAGCAGGATGTCTCGTTCGACGAGCCCATGGCGAATTCGTCCATGTTCAACTTGCCGAGCATCACGGCGCCCTGATCGAACATCTGGGCGGTGATGGTCGATTCATACTCGGGCTTGAAGCCCTTGAGGATGTTCGACGCCGCTTGGCTCGGCACACCCTTGGTGCAGAACAAGTCCTTGATACCAACAGGCAAGCCGCACATCGCCGGCGCATCGCCCTGCGCAATACGAACGTCCGCCGCCGCCGCTTGAGCAAGCGCAATCTCGGGAGTGTGGTGCACGAAGGCGTTAAGCACTCCAGCCCCTTCGATGGCCGAAAGGCAGGCCTCGGTCAGCTCGACCGACGTGAATTTCTTTGCGCGCAGCCCGTCGCGAGCTT
>RFUP01000688.1 GCA_009922885.1 Paracoccaceae bacterium | reverse complement strand
ACTCGCACGCCGAGCCCCGTTTGATCGGCGATAGTAGTGATATCGTTCTGGCTGGCAGCGATCTCCGTCAGATCGACACCACGCCTCCGATAGCCCTCGGTGTTGATATTAGCAATGTTTTGGCCTGTAACGGCCAAAGCCTCGCGATAGGCTTGGATGCCACTGCTGGCAATATCGAAGAGGCCGGACATCTTTACTCATCCGCCATATGTAAATGTCGCGAAAATTGCGCGTAAAGCGCATCGGCGATACCCAGCGATAGGCGACCCGTCGCCGCACGCGAATATTCTTGTTCAAGCATGCCCCTGAACGTGTCGCCCGCGGTGGAGGATAAAAGCCCTTCGGACAACTGGCTTTGCCGCGCTTGTTGAAGGAAGTTGTTGAGAAAAATGGCCTCAAATTCCTCGCTCACCTGGCGCAATTGTGCAGGCCCGGCATTGTCAGTGCGAATGTCGGGACGGCCCCAACCGGGGCCACCCATGCGCCCACCTTGACCCATCGACACGTCGCCGATCGTGTTGTTGAGCAGGGAAGTGGGGGCATTAGTCATGATATATCTCAGATGATGATCAGCTCGGCACGTAGCGCACCGGCTTCGCGCAGCGCCTCAAGGATGGCAACAAGATCGGATGCAGAGGCACCAACAGCGTTGATCGAATCCACCAAGGATGATAGCGACACTCCTCCATCGAAAACAAAGGCCCGTGCCGGTTCGGCATCGGCCGCAAGCGAACTTTCAGGCGTCACGACAGGATCGCCCGGTGCCACGATGGTTTGGTTTTCATTGCTTACAATAGAGGCGCCTTGTGCGACATTGAGGCGTTCATTCACCCGCACGGTCAGTGATCCATGGGTCACCGCGGCCGGCGTCACGCGGACATTGCCGCCGATGACGACTGTTCCCGTGCGCGAATTAATGATCACTTGTGCTGGCGGCTCAACCGGCTCGACCTCGATATTTTCAAGCAAGGAAACAAAAGCCACGCGCTGCGATGGATCTTGTGGCGCACGCACCCGTACCGAATTTGCATCGAGTGGCACCCCAATATCGGGTCCGAAAATGCTGTTGATTGCCTCAGCCATATTGGAGGATGCGGTGAAATCGCCCCGATTGAGGTTCAGGATAAGATGATCAGTTTCGAGAAATGTGTTTGCGACCATCTGTTCAGCAGTTGCGCCGTTTGGGATTCTGCCAACAGTTGGAACATTCACAATCAATGATGAGTTATCTTGACCCTCAACACCCAGGCCTCCAACAAC
>RFUP01000687.1 GCA_009922885.1 Paracoccaceae bacterium | reverse complement strand
GCAGCGCGCAGATCCGCGACAGCCTTGCGAGCCTTGACCGGATCGCGGGGCATCTGGCGCAGTTTCCGGGGCGGCAGGGGGTTTCGCCCGAGATAAAGGAACAGGCGCAGACGTTGGTGGCGGATGTGCGCTCGCTGACGGAATATGCGGGCGGCATGTCGGGGCGGATCGCGTTCTTGCTCGATGCGACGTTGGGGCTCGTGAATCTTGAGCAGAACGATATCATCAAGTTTTTCTCGGTGGTCGCGGTGGTGTTTCTGCCGCCCACATTGGTGGGCACGGTCTACGGGATGAACTTCGCCGATATGCCGGAACTGGCCGAGCCTTGGGGCTATCCGGCGGCTTTGGGGGCGATGCTGGTTTCAGCGGTGGTGCCCTATCTCTGGTTCAAATGGCGGGGGTGGTTCTGATGGCGGTTCTGAAGCGTGTGGACGTGGCGGCGCGGATTGTGTGGCTGGGCGTGGTGCGGGATCGCGCGGCGGGGCTTCGTTCCATGGCCGTGGAAGCGGTTGAGGCGGGGTTCGCGGGCTTCGATGCGGAGGCGCATGGGGGCCTCACGCGGCCTGCCTGCTCGCGGGTTTCGGCCTTGCATCCGCGCGGGACAGAAATTCGCAATGTGCGGCAGGTGACGGTTTTGTCGCGCGAGGAACTGGCGGAAACGGCGAAGGGCATGGGCGTGGCGGAAATCCGGCCTGAATGGGTGGGTGCTTCGATGATTGTCGAGGGCGTTGCGGACCTGACCCATTTGCCGCCCGGAAGCCGTTTGCAAGCGCCTTCGGGGGCGACCATTGCGGTGGATATGGAGAATCTCCCCTGTGCGTTCACGGCGCGCGAAATCGAGAAAGAATATGAAGGCAGTGGCGTGCGTTACATTCCGGCGGCCAAAGGGCGGCGCGGGGTGACGGCATGGATCGAACGCGAAGGTTCGATGTGCGTTGGCGACACTCTGACGTTGTTTGTGCCGACGCAAAGATCTTGGCGGGGCTGAGGGGCGCGCAGTTTCCTGCAGGAAAAGTCAATTTCCGATCAGAAACCGACAAAGGCATGCCGCCGTATCCAGCGCGGGAAATGTCGGATTCGCGACCTCTGCCGGTCGCTAAAGCGCGTTATCTCTAGCGCCAGATACAGACCTCCGCCGAGGTTTGCCGGGAGCGCAGAGAGGAACACGCGGCCATGGCCTTCAAGACCGACATTGAGATCGCACGCGAAGCAAAGAAAAAGCCGATCATGGAGATCGGTGACAAGCTGGGTATTCCGGCG
>RFUP01000686.1 GCA_009922885.1 Paracoccaceae bacterium | reverse complement strand
AAGAGCCTTGTGGCGCGGGTGATCCAGACGGTTGTGTTCATTCTGGTGATTGGCGGGATCTTCGTGGCCTTGGCCACGTGGCAGAACGGGCGGCAGGCGGCGCGGCAATCTTATGACAGGATTTTGTTGGGGGCGGCGAATACGATTGCCGAAGGGTTGCGGGTGCGCGAGGGGGTGCCTTTCGTCGATCTGCCAGTGGCGGCGTTCGAGTTGCTGGCGCAGGCACCGGATGACCGGGTGTATTACTCTATAGTGGGGCCTTCTGGAGCGGTGATCTCTGGCTTTGGCGATGCGGCAGTTGGCGAGGCGGCCAAAGGTTTGCGTGGCGTGCAGTATTTCGACGCGGGATTGCAGGGCGAGGACGCGCGGTTCGTGCGGGTGCCACGGCTTTTCGCAGAGCGCGAGTTTTCCGGGGAAGTGACGGTGATCGTGGGCCAGACGCTTCGGGCGCGGCAAGCGATGGCGATGGAGTTGATGCTGGATGCGGTTTTGCCGATGGCCTTGGCGGGGATCGCGCTTCTGGCGATGGCGTGGCTTGCGGTGCGGACGGCCGTGCGGCCGCTGGATGCGGTGGCCGACGATCTGGCCCGGCGCGATCCGCGCGATCTGACGCCGATGCCCGTGGCGGGGTTGCCGCGCGAGTTGCAGATCATGCTGGAAAGCCTCAACCGTTTCATGGGGCGGCTTGATCGGCAGATCGATGCGATGCGGAACCTGATTTCGGACACGGCGCATCAATTGCGGACGCCTGTGGCGGCGATCCGGGTGCAGGCGGAAACCCTGCATGACGAGGGGAATGCGCCGGAGCGGGAGCGGGCCTTGGAGCGGCTCTTGGCGCGGACGCGGTCTTTGGGGGCGCTCTTGGATCAGCTCTTGGCGCGCGCGTTGGTGATCCATCGCACGGATAGTGCGCCGCGCATGGCGCTCGATCTGCGGGAAATTGCCTTGGATATCGTCGAGAGCCGGGATCACGAGTTGATCGCGCCGGGGAAAGAGGTGCGGCTGTTGATCGGGGAAGAGGCCGTGCTGGTGGAGGCGGAGGCCTTCTCGGTGACGGAAGCGGCAAAGAACCTTCTGAACAATGCGTTGAAGCACGGGCAGGCACCGATTGTGGTGAGCGTGGCGCAAGAGGGGGCCGAGGCGTGGCTCTGGGTGCAGGATGCGGGCGCGGGGCCTGCAGCGGACTTGGCCGCGCGATTGGGCGGGCGGTTCGAACGGAGTGCGAGTTCTCAGGAGGGGAGCGCGGGGCTTGGCCTCTCT
>RFUP01000685.1 GCA_009922885.1 Paracoccaceae bacterium | reverse complement strand
GGGCAGGCGCGCGATGTTTTGGTGAATTCGCCCGTCAGCATATGGGCTTTGTCTTGGATGCGGGCGATTTCAAGCGTTTGCCCGTTCACCACAATCTGTTTCGCCGCAAGATCGGCGGTAATCCGAACATCTTCGGCCCAACTGGGCTGCCCCAGAAGCACAAGCACTGCCGCAGCAGCGCGGCACAGCATACGCACCATTTACCATTCCCCACACAGAAGCCAAAGCCATGATTAGATGAATTTGGCAGCAGACACGCAACATATAGGCGAGTTTGGGCAAATCGGTCAATCGCTGGTGATTCGCTTGGGCGAAAAAAATATCGGTCAGGGTGATGATCGGTGCGTTGATCGGTGCGGGGGGTGCATGCGGCACCAATCAAACGCGGTAGGTGCGCGCGCTTTTATTGGCACTGGGGGAAAATGGCATTTGGCCCCCTAGGGGGGGCGGTTTTCACGGTTTTTGATGTGAACCAAATGCATGTCACCGCGCCTAGGCGCAAGGTGTTGCCTGTATGATACCTGCCAGCCGCGGGGTTGCCCGTCGTTGTTCTGTGCTCTTACCGAATCAATACGAATCGGCAGACTCGGCGTCAAGCATGGGCGCAGAGATGGCCCCAAAATGGCCCATTTTGCCATTCTGGGGCGAGTGCGCGGCGCATCATGCGCCCAAAGGGGTATCTTAGCCGTTTTCGCGCAAGATCGCGCCTGCCAGATACAGCGAGCCGCAAATCAATATGCGCGCTTCGGGGTCGGTGGCGGTGATGCGTGCCACGGCCTGTGCCACGCTGTCGGCCGTATCGGCCTGTAACCCGGCGGTGGCCGCAATGCGCGCGGTTTCTTGGGCGGGCAGGGTGTTGGCCTCGCCGGGAATGGACACAGCCGTCAAGCTGCCGGCGATACCGGCCAGCGGGCGCAGATAGCCGCCCACATCTTTGGTGTTCAGCATACCACAGACCAGATGCGTGGGCCGGTCGGGCAGGGTGGCCAAATGCCGGGCCAGCGCGATGCCAGCTGCAGGGTTGTGCCCGCCATCCAGCCACAGTTCGGCCTTTGGGTTCATCTGGCACAGCGGGCCGGTTTTCAGCCTTTGCATGCGCGCGGGCCAATATGCTTGGCTCACCGCCGCCTCGGCTGCGCGTTCGCCATATCCCAAGTGGCGCAAACTGGCCAAAGCGGCGCCAGCGTTTTCGATTTGATGCGCACCGGGCAGGTTGGGCAAGGGCAGGTCCAGCAGGCCAGTTTCGTCTTGGTACACCAA
>RFUP01000684.1 GCA_009922885.1 Paracoccaceae bacterium | reverse complement strand
CTTTGGCGGTTCACCACGGCATGGTCTCGCGACCAGGCTGAAAAGATCTACGTCCAGCACCGCCTCAAGGAGCACGGTGCTGAGGTCTGGGCATGGTTCGAAGCAGGCGCCTATTTCTACATCTGCGGCGACAAATCCCGCATGGCCAAGGACGTGCATAGGGCGCTGATCGAGATCGCCATGGAACACGGTGGGCTCTCCGAGGCCGACGCCACGCACTTCATCGAACAAACGATGATGAAGGACGAGAAGCGCTACCTCCGAGACGTCTACTGAGCCTCGGTTGGAACGGGGCGAACCACCACGTGGAGGCTGCGCGAACGGGCACGCTCAACCGTGCGGTGGGTCCATTCCGAACGAGGCCCAGGCAACGCCAACACGTGGGTCGCATGCGAGAGCAAGTCGTCAACCAAGGTCGGCGACGCGGCGGGACGACCGTCATCCAGCACACCGGAACGTGGGGCCGCCCACGCCTCGGTGAACACCGCGAGGGGGATGTTGTGGTTCGCAGCCCAACGCTCCGCCAGCGCGTCGATGCCAGAAGCCCCCCCACAAATCACAAGGTCTGGCCAGGCATGGTACCGGACCCAAGCCTCAAGTTCCGCTTCAAGCCACGCGAAATCGTAGAATCGGCTATCTCCACAGATGACAAGATTGACCACCTCGCCATCGCGGTTGCGCTCAATATAGGTCACGCAGCGACCGCCGGTCAGCACCATGTCGAACATATATTTCCGCCACTCAAATGACGACATCCCGTCATTTGCTGTGTCGTGCAGGATGTTGGCAAGCGATCCGCTGACGCGCTCCCTGCCGGTCTCCGTCTTGCGGTAGACGTTCAGCGGCAGACCAGCGAGCGTGCCGCTCAGGAAATTCACCGCCGCCCAGATCGCCGGGACGCCAAGCGCCGTTTCGACATTAACCGTGACGCCAGCCGACGACATGAAGCTGCCCCAGCCCATGACCTGCAAGAAGTCTTCCGCAGATACTGGGGCTGTCGGGTCTTCAAGATTGCGTTGCTCCGGCTTTCGGAAGCGATCAAGGATGCCCATGCGCAAAAATCCTGTAGGTTTAAGACCAGAGATACCACATTATCCCGCAAGTGAAAAGGACGGGTCATCCCAAGGCGAAGCATGGACTGCGCCATCCTCATGCGCAGCCGCCCCGAGAGCCATCGCCAAGGCAACCATGCCGTCGATCTTGCCGACCGATTTCATCTTGTTCAGCTTGCGATTGCCCGCCGGATCACGCTCGGCCACC
>RFUP01000683.1 GCA_009922885.1 Paracoccaceae bacterium | reverse complement strand
GGTCTTTGGCCTTCCAGGCGGAGCGATTCTCCCTACCTATGACCCGCTCATGGACTCCAGCAAGATTCGCCACATCCTCGTTCGTCACGAGCAGGGTGCTGGCCACGCAGCCGAGGGATATGCGGCAGCCAGCGGCAGGCACAAGCGCGTGTCGATGCAGCGCGGGGCTCGCTGCATAACGTGCGTCATGGCGTGGCACAGAATGTGGGCACGGCTTGGGCGCGTGTGGAAGTGGCCCGTGCGGCGCGTGCCGCCTCTGACGAACAGATCCGCGCGGCGCGCGTGGCATTCCGCGGGGTTCGCGAGGAAGCCACGTTGGGCGCACGCACCACACTTGATGTGCTGAACGCCGAGCAGGAGCTTTTGGATGCGCAGGCCAGCCAGATCTCGGTTTCCGCCAACGAGGTGGTTGCGCGCTACGCGCTCTTGGCCGCGATGGGGCAATTGACGGTGGGTGATCTGCGCCTCAACGTGCAGCAATACGATCCTGCCGCCTATTACAACATGGTGAAATCCGCTCCGACCAAGCGCTCGAAGCAGGGCCAACAGCTCGATAAAGTGCTCAAGTCACTGTCGAAAGAGTAAATTTTTCCCTATCTGTTGAGAAGAGTGGCGGGCTTTTGTATGCTCGGCCTAATTGCGGCTGAGCAGACCGAGAATCCCTGATGTCCGATCCCGTTACCAATGTGGAAATCGAAGACGTTCTGGCGTCTATCCGGCGACTTGTGTCGGAGGATGTTCGGGTGCGCCCGATGGTGCCAGCGGCGGCCCCTGCTCCGTCTGTAGCGCCTGGTGCGGATCGTTTGGTGCTCACGCCCGCTTTGCGGGTGATGGAGACAGCCGAAGAGGCCGAGGCGGCGAGCGCCCCTGAGGAAACCGACACGGCGGTCTGGGACAATCCCGAGGCGCGCTTGGCAGATGTTTGGCCCGAGGATCAGCCGATTCCGGCGGCGCCCGAACCCGCCTCGCCAGAGCAAGAGGCTGCGGAGGGCGTTGAAGAAGCCCCTTTCCTGCATGTGGAAACGCTGCCTGACGCCGAAGTGCACCAATTGCTGAATGCTGGTGAGCCAGCTCAGCCTGAGCAAGATGTCTCGGAAGAGGCGTCGCCTGCGCAGGACATGGACTTGGCTGAAGCGCCCCCCCCGGTTGCCGTTCTTGAAGCCATCTATCAGGTTGAGGCGGAGGCCCCTGCGGAAAGCCTTGCCGAGGACATCGCGCCGCCAAATGATGAGGCCACCTTGGAGTGGGAGGACCACGACG
>RFUP01000682.1 GCA_009922885.1 Paracoccaceae bacterium | reverse complement strand
GGGATCCACGATCTTTCCAGACAGCGGCTTCACAGCCGAGCCCCAAGTCCCGAGGACATCACCGTTCGGCCCGATCAGTATCTTGTTGAAATTCCATGCCGGCTCAAACCCCGCACTTTCACGAACCCATTTGAAAAAGGGATGCGCCTTGGGGCCTTTCACATGGGTTATGTCCGTCATTGGAAGCGTCAGATTGAAATTCGTTTCGCAAAACTCTTTCACGGCTTCCGCTGACCCTAGCTCCTGCCGAAAGTCGTTTGACGGCACGGCCAGCACGATCAGGCCTTGAGGCGCATAACGATCATAGAGCGCCTGCAACTCGTCATATTGCGGCGTAAACCCGCAACGGGAAGCCGTGTTGACGACCAGAACAGGTTTCCCGCGCCAGTCTTCAAGCGTGATGGCCCCGCCCTCGATTGCCTCGAAAGTGAAAGGGCCAGCGGCGTTGGCGACGCGGCTCACGACGATCCCTCCTGCCAGGAAAATCAATGCGAATATTAAAAGGACATAGCCCTTGCGAAGCGCTGTAATCATGTTCAGTGTCTCGACGATGGTATACCGTTTGCGGCATTTAATACCATTACACTAGGGCGCGGCCTTAAATCGTCCAGAGGCTGCCGAAAGAGGGGCGGAAAGCGACGGAAAACGGCCGTCAATCCGAAGGGGAAGAGCCATGTTAGATGAAGTCGCGAAAATTGTAGGCGCAGGGAACGTCGCCACAGGGTCAGAAGCCGGCAAATGGAGCCGGGATTGGACCGGCAACTACATTTCCAACCCGCTCGGGGTCGCGCGCCCTTCAAACGCGGCGGAAGTTTCCACACTTCTCAAGTGGGCCAACGAAACCAAAACGAAAGTTGTCCCCGTTTCGGGCAATACGGGCCTCTGCGGCGGCACCAAGTCCGACGGCGCTCTAATGATCTCCACGGACCGGATGAACAAGATCCGCGAAGTGCGCCCTGCCTCCCGCATCGCGATTGCCGAAGCTGGCGTCATCCTCGATCAGATGCACACGGCCGCAGGCGAACATGACCTGATCTTCCCGCTCACTTTCGGTGCGCGCGGTTCCTGCATGATCGGCGGTGTGCTGTCGACGAATGCGGGCGGATCGAACGTGCTGCGTTATGGCAATACGCGTGATCTGGTGCTCGGCGTCGAAGCAGTCCTGCCGACGGGCGAGATCCTCAACCTTATGACCGAACTGCATAAGGATAACTCGGGCTACAACCTCAAACACCTGCTGATCGGCGCAGAAGGCACGCTTGGCATC
>RFUP01000681.1 GCA_009922885.1 Paracoccaceae bacterium | reverse complement strand
GGGCGCCCATATCATCGGCACCATCGGCTGTGTCTTCTGCCTCAGCCAAGGCTTTTTCAAAGCGGGTCAACATGCCCTTACCCACAACATAGGCGGTTTGCATGTTTTCGATCACGCGGGCGCTGTCGGTGAAATCTTCGCCGTAATCCACCAACCCATCAAGTTGCGCAAAAATCGGGTTCAGCCGCCATAAACGCCGTAAAGCACGGGTTTTCAGCCGCTGCGGCAGGGCCGATTGCAAGAATTCGCGCACCTGTTCGGGGCTGTCCAGCACCTCGGGTTCGGGCAGGCCCGCATCAGCCAGCAATTCTTCGTCGGTCTTCTCGGCCAGCTTCGCCTCGTGCTCGCGGACCAGCTGTGCCTCTATGGCCTGCTGTTCGGCCAGCTGCTCTTTTTGCACCTCGGCTTTGCGGCGCTGCCAAAAATCGCTCATTGCAGGCGCCTCCGCTTTAACGCGGGCGAGGCATAAACATCTTCGGCCTTGCCAATGCGCGGATCACCGATGCCGTCTTCGCGCAAATCAATGTTTTTCTTGTCGCGCTTGCGTTTGATGAAGGCCTCTTCTTGGTGAAACTCTTCTACAAATTCGCGCACCCACGCCACCAGACCATGCGGCATGGGCACCTTTTCCACGATTTCTTCGCCGCTATCGGTGTAGTCTTGCGCCTCGTAGGGCGAGGCGGTCACCAGCACAATGTCCAGCGGCACATCGCCCTCGCCTTCGCGCATCACCACGTACAGGCTGGGCACTTCGGCTGTGAGACCATGCAAATAAGCTTCGGTATCGGCGCCGTGCAATTCCAGCACCTTGGTGGCGGCGTGGTATTCCACCGCCTCGCCCTCGCGCCGCAACTCGCGCCAATCGGCAGGGCCTGCACCGGGCAAAATGGCGCTGGCGGTCCAGTGCCATTTCACCCAACGCGTAATGCCCGGCGCTTTGCGCAGGACAATGCCCACCGGCATGGTGCGGTACATCTTTGGGTTATGGATCACTGTTGGCCTTCCTCCGTGGGAAAGAATGCAGTGGTACACCGGCTTGTGAAAAGCGGTTTTTCCCTTGGCCCGGCAAGTTTGCCGCATCTCGGACAAAATGGACAAAGCGCACCCGCCCACCGGCCCAGTTTGGACGAAATGTCTAAACCGATTCTTTTTGTCAGAAATGCCAAGGCCCGGCCCCCAGCCAGCCAAAACCGAATCAAAGGGTGATTCGGCATAGCCAAATGCCACGCTTTGCGCCCACCCCAAGGCAACAAACCGGTTGTCGGCCCCTGCTTTCATGACTAGCTTTT
>RFUP01000069.1 GCA_009922885.1 Paracoccaceae bacterium | reverse complement strand
GTCATGCTCATGGCACTCGCGGTCCTCTTTTTCACCTGCATCGACACCTCGGCGAAATGGCTGATGGTCCTCGGCCTGCCGCCACTGCAAGTGGTGTTCTGCCGCTACTTCGGCCATTTCGTGACCTCGCTGGCGATCTTCCTGCCTCAAGAAGGGCCCGGCCTCTTCCGGTCGGCCGACTGGAAAATCCAGCTCCTCCGCTCGCTCTTCCTCTTGGGCTCGACCATCTTCAACTTTACCGCGCTGAGCTACCTGCCCATTACCGTCAACACGACGATCCAGTTCGCAGGCCCGATCATGATCACGCTCCTCTCGATCCCGCTCTTGGGCGAACGCGTGGGCATCCACCGCTTTCTGGCCGTGGTGGCAGGGTTCGTCGGCGTTCTCGTGGTCATGCAGCCTTGGGGTGCCAGCTTCCATCCCGCCATGCTTCTGGTGCTGGCGGCCCTTGTCTGCTCGTCGCTCTATTTCATCCTGACCCGCAAACTCGCAGGCCGCGAACGCAACGCCACCCATCAGGTCTGGGGATCAGGCGTGGCTGTCTTGGCGCTCCTCCCCGTCGCTTTACCGCTCTGGCACTGGCCCGAAACCCCAACTGGCTGGCTGGCCATGATCGTGATCGGCATGTTCGGCGCCCTCGGCCACATCGCCGCCACCCGCGCTCACAACCTCGCGGACGCTTCGCTCCTCGCACCGATCGTCTACCTGCAACTGCTTTTTGCATCTATCGCAGGCATTCTCGTTTTCGCGACATGGCCCACCGAATGGACGCTCCTCGGCGCGACGATCATCATCGCCTCGGGACTTTACATCTGGCATCGGGAAAGACTGAGATCGTCAAATTAAGCGGCGCGGCTTCGCCGCAACCTATGTCTCGGCGGCGCTCACGCGCCACCTCGGGTATGGATATTTGAACCAATATGAAACGCATGTGTTTCCCTTCCTGACAGCGTGTCAACGATCAGGAAGGGATTTCACATTGGGCGGTCATCGGCGTCCCCGCCTGTACCGCCGCACGAATCTGGCAGCTCAAGATTAAAGAAAACCTAATTTTCTCTTTGCCAAATATCCCGGGGGGAACCCGAAGGGTGGGGGGCAGAGCCCCCCTTCTTTCACCCCCGCCCGATGAAGGGCATCGCGCTCGCCATCACAGTCATGAATTGAACGTTCGCCGAGAGCGGCAGGTTTGCCATGTGCAGAACCGACGACGCGACGTGGGTCGCGTCCATCACCGGCTCGACCTTGATACTCCCGTCTGCCTGCGGCACGCCTTGGGTCATAGCATGCGCCATTTCAGTGAGCGCATTGCCGATATCTATCTGCCCGCAGGCGATATTGAACTGCCGCCCGTCCAGCGACAGGGTGCGCGTCAGGCCCGTCACCGCGTGTTTGGACATCGTGTAGGGCACAGACCCGTATCTCGGAACATGGGCGGAGACGGAGCCGTTGTTGATGATCCGCCCGCCTTGTGGGTCTTGTTTCCGCATCAATCCAAACGCCGCGCGGGCGCAGAGGAACATGCCCGTGATATTGATATTGCAGAGGTTCATCCAGTCCTCGACCTTGATCTCGTCGATCATCGTCGATTTGAGGCTGACGCCCGCGTTATTGAAGAGCGCATCCAAGCGGCCAAACTCCGCTTCAACCTTGGAAAATCCCGCCTCGACCGAAGCCGGATCGGCCACGTCCATCGGGATCACCCGTGCGTTGGCATGGCCGTTCGCAGTTTCCTCCAGTGGCCGGACACGCCGCCCCGTCAGCACGACTTGCCAACCTGCGTCAAGGAAAGCCCGTGCCGTTACCCGGCCCACCCCGCTGCCTGCGCCGGTGATTAGGATCGTTTGCATGAGGCTCTCCTTCAGTGGTTATCGCGCGGCAGTTTCTGCGCCACCCGACGATAGGCCGTCGCCAGTTCGAGGCAACCGCCATCCGAGAGTTGCCCCACATGTTTTCGGTAGATTTCCTGCCATGGCGTCTGGTGCTCGATTACAGGCGGTACCCACGCGGCTTTGCGCGCGTTCCATTCCGCTTCCGGCACCAGCGCATTCATCGTGCAGGCATTGAGATCGAGCCGCACCATGTCGCCCGTGTTCAAATAGGCGAGCCCGCCGCCCACCACGGATTCAGGCGAGGCGTTCAGGATCGAGGGGCTTTCCGAAGTGCCGGATTGCCGCCCGTCGCCCACGGTGGGCAGGTGGTTGATGCCCGCTTTGATCAGCGCATCTGGCGGCTGCATGTTTACCACTTCCGCCGAGCCTGGATAGCCCACGCAGCCTACACCCCGGATGAAGAGGATGCAGTTCTCGTCGATCTTCAAGTCGGGATCGTTCAGGCGGTCGTGGTAATCTTCCGGCCCTTCGAACACGATGGCGCGTGCCTCATGCACGCCTTCTGCACCGGGTTTTGACAGGAAACGTTCGCGGAAATCCTTCGAGATCACGCTGGTTTTCATCAAGGCGCTGTCGAACAAGTTGCCCGAAAGCACGAGGAAGCCCGCGTTTGTCCGCATCGGCTTGTCGTAGGTCTTGATTACGTCGGTATCCTCGCTCTCCCACCCGCTCAGGTTCTCGCCCATGGGCTTGCCCGTGGCCGTCATTGCGCCGTCATGGATCCGGCCAGCTTTGCGCAATTCGCCCATCACAGCCGGAACGCCGCCCGCGCGGAAGAAGCTCTCGCCAAGATACTCGCCAGCGGGCTGCATGTTGACCAGAAGCGGCACATCGAAGCCGACCGTTTGCCAGTCTTTCACATCCAAAGGCACACCTGCGTGGCGCGCAATCGCTTGCAGGTGGGGCGGTGCGTTGGTCGATCCGCCAATGGCTGCGTTCACCACGATGGCGTTCTCGAAGGCTTCACGCGTCAGGATGTCGGAGGGCTTCAGGTCTTCATAAACCATCGCCACGGCCCGCTTTCCGGTTTCATAGGCCATCGCCATGCGTTCGCGGAACGGGGCGGGAATGGCCGAGTTGCCCGTCAGGGACATGCCCAAGGCCTCCGCCATCGCGTTCATCGTCGAGGCCGTGCCCATCGTGTTGCAATGGCCGAGCGAGGGCGCCGAGGCGCAGACGCGGCTCATGAATTCCTCGTAGTCGATCTTGCCTTCCGCAAGAAGGCGACGGGATTCCCAGACAATCGTGCCAGACCCCGCCCGCTTGCCCTTCCACCAGCCATCGAGCATCGGCCCGCCGTTCAAGGCAATCGCCGGAATATCCACCGTGGCCGCCCCCATCAGCAGCGCGGGCGTTGTCTTGTCGCAGCCCGTGCACAGCACGACACCATCGAGAGGATAGCCGTGTAACACTTCCACGAGGCTCAGATAGGTGAGGTTGCGATCCAAGGCCGCCGTCGGGCGTTTGCCGGTTTCCTGAATCGGGTGAACGGGAAACTCCATCGGAATCCCCCCCGCATCCCGGATACCCGCCTTGATCCGGTCCATCAGAAACACGTGGATCTTGTTGCATGGCGCGATGTCCGACCCGGTGTTGGCGATGCCGATGATCGGGCGCTCACCTTGGATTTCGTCGCGGGTAAAGGCTTGATTCTGATAGCGTTCTACATAAAGGGCGGTCATGCCCGGATTATTGGGATTATCGAACCATTCTTGGCTGCGAAACCGCTTATTCGCACGTGTATCAGACATTTTTTCTCCCCGGCGATCCTCTCGTCGCCCTCTCTAAAATGGTATACCATCAGTCTGGTATACCAAAATCAAGGGAAATCGCGCAGGGGCCACCATTCCTCAACGTCCATCGTCACCTCTGGCACTTCCCTTCTGAAAACGATAGCCACCTGCCCATGTCCGATACAATGCTCTCCTTCAAAGACTCATCGCTCCGCAGCGCTTTCTGGCGCGGCTGGTGGGCCTGCGCGCCGTTCATCTTTGCCGCCGTTCCTTTTGGCCTTCTCTTCGGCGTTGTGGCGCGAAATGCGGGACTCGATCTTCTGGAAACCATGGGCATGTCGGTTCTGGTGATCGCGGGAGCGGCTCAATTCACCGCGCTCTCGCTCCTGCAAGACAATGCTTCGGTCTTCCTCGCGCTCTTTGCCGCCCTCGCGGTGAATTTGCGTATGGCGATGTATTCAGCCGCTCTCGTGCCCCATCTCGGCCACGCGCCAATGTGGCAGCGTGCGGTCATGGCCTATCTCATGGTCGATCAGGCCTATGCGGTGGCCGGGCGCGAGTACGAACTGAACCCCTCGATGCGACCTGCCGAGAAAGTCGCCTATTACTTCGGTGCGATGCTCCTGATCTGCCCGCTCTGGTATGTAGCCACTTTTACAGGTGCGGTGCTTGGCCAAGCGATCCCGCCCGAATGGTCGCTCGATTTCGCGGCCCCCATTTGCTTCATCGCGCTTATCGCGCCCATGTTGCGCAGCCTTCCGCATATCGTGGCAGCCTTCACCTCAGTCGTCTTCGCGATCCTCTTCGCACCTCTTCCCTCCGGCGTCGGGCTTCTTTTTGCGGCCTTTATCGCCATGATCGCAGGCGCGGAAACCGAACGCCGCCTCGCCCGAAAGGCAGGCCAGCCATGAATATGACCCCACTGGAATTCTGGCTCTTCACCGCCGCCCTCGGAATCGGGACCTTCCTGATCCGCTTCTCGTTTCTGGGATTTCTCGGTGGGCGCACCCTGCCGGAATGGGCCACGCGGCATCTGAAATACGTGGGCGTCGCGGTGCTGCCCGCCCTCGTCACCCCCATGCTTCTCTGGCCACAAGCCACAGGCGGCGAGATTGATCCCATCCGCCTCATTGCGGCTCTCGCGGCCTTCCTCGTCGGCTGGCGGATCTCCGTGGTGGGCGCGATCTTCGCCGGAATGGGAACGCTCTGGATCCTCCAGGCGCTCCTCTAACCGCTACTCTTTCAACGCGCCGTTTTCCCAAGCCCCGGTCGCCGTCTCGCCGGAGGCATAGCGCATCGTGCCCTCGCCCTGGCGCTTTCCGGCCACGAACAGCCCCTCGTACACGTCACCATTGGCATAGGTCGCAATCCCCTTGCCGGAGATCTCGCCCCCTTTCCATTCGCCCTGATACTTGAAGCCATCGGCCATCACGATCTCGCCGACACCCTCGCGCTGCCCCTGAACAAAGCCGCCCTTATAGACCGTGCCGTCGGGATAGGTGGCCACGCCCTGCCCCTGCCGCTGCCCCATAGCCCACTCGCCCTCGTAGCGGTAACCATCAAGGTAAGTCATCACACCATACCCGTGGTTCTTCGCGTCCGAGAACCCGCCCTCATAGGTCAGGCCACTCGGATAAACCGCCTTGCCCTTACCTTCGATGACACCCGCGCGCCAATCGCCCTCATAGGTCGCGCCATCCGCATAGGTGATCTTGCCCAAACCATCCGGCTGGCCCGCCCGGAAGAGCCCTGCGTAGACCGAACCATCCGGATACGTCACCGTGCCCTGCCCCTCGATCTCCCCCGAAACCCAAGAGCCTTCATAGCGATAGCCATCCGCACCCGTGAACACACCCTGCCCATGGCGGCGGTCATCCTTGAACGCCCCGTCATAGACATCGCCATTGGCATAGGTCACACGCCCCATGCCCTCGCGCCGCCCATTCAAGAGCGCCCCTTCATAGATATCACCGTTGGGCTGGCTCAACTTGCCCATGCCATTGATCTGGTTCTCGGCCCAAAGCCCTTCGTAAACGAGGCCGTCTGGAAGCGTCAGCTTCCCTTCGCCCGACCGCTGCCCGTCCTTGATCGCGCCCGCGTAAACAGCGCCATCGGGATAGGTGATCTTGCCCATCCCCTGCTTTACACCTTCAGCCCAATCGCCCTCATAAACGTAGCCGCCCGGCGACTGCATCACCCCCCGGCCATGATGCAGCGCATTCAGGAATCCGCCTTCGTAGCGCACGCCATTGGCATAAACCGCAATCCCCTGCCCGTTGATCTTGCCGTCCTGCCACTGGCCTTCATAGGTGCCGCCATCGGTGAACACGATCTTGCCCACGCCATGCGGCTTCCCCTTCTCGAACTCCCCCTCATAGACAGAACCATTCGGGAAACGCGCCACGCCCCGTCCGCGAATTTCTCCCTCTGCCCAATCCCCGGTGTATTCATACCCATTGGGCAAACGGTAGGTGCCTGTTCCATGCTGAAGCCCGCCCTTGAACGTGCCTTCGTAAACGCCCCCGTCGTCATATTGCTTGGTGAGCACTTGCCCGTCTTGCGCGCCAGCGGTGCCCGCCGCGAGCATGAGCGCTACTGCAATTGCGCCTGCCTTTTTCATCGCGTCTCGTCCCATTCCCCGTGGTTTGTGCAAAACGGTAAACGAGGGGGCCGAGGCGGGCAATGTCTTTCCCCGGCTCATTTTGGCGCCTTCGGCTTTTCCTTGCCGTCCTTTCTGATACATCTTCCCGCGTATATGAGATGAGGAAGCCCATGTCTGACCGTTTTCGCCTGACGCTCGCGCAGTTGAACCCCACTGTCGGCGATATCGACGGCAACGCCACCAAGGCCCGCGCCGCTTGGGCAGAAGGCAAAGCCGCAGGTGCCGATCTCGTGGCCCTCACCGAGATGTTCATCACCGGCTACCAGACCCAAGACCTCATCCTCAAACCCGCCTTCCAGCAAGACGCCATCGTCGCCATCCACCGGCTTGCCGCCGAGTGCGCCGACGGCCCCGCCCTCGCCATCGGCGGCCCCGCGCGGCAAGGCGGCACGCTCTACAACGGCTATTACATCCTGCAAGGCGGCAAGGTCACCGCCACGGTCCTCAAGCACCACCTGCCGAACGATGCCGTTTTCGACGAGAAACGCATCTTCGCCTCCGCCGATGTGCACGGCCCCTACACGGTCAACGGCGTCCGCATCGGTTCGCCCATCTGTGAAGACGCATGGCATCCCGACGTGGCCGAGACACTTGCCGAAACCGGCGCTGAAATCCTGCTTATCCCCAACGGATCGCCCTATCACCGGGGTAAACCGAACCTTCGCCTCAATCTGATGGTCTCCCGCGTCATCGAAACCGACCTGCCGCTCGTCTATCTCAACATGGTCGGCGGTCAGGACGATCAGGTCTTCGACGGCTCCTCGATGGTCCTCAATCGCGGCGGCCATCTCGCCCTGCAACTGCCGCAATTCGACGAAATCGTCACTCATGTCGATTTCCACCGCACGGAAGACGGCTGGGAAGCCACCAAAGGCCAGATCGCCCCGATCCCGCCCATCGGTGAAGCCGATTACCGCGCCTGCGTGCTGTCTCTGGGCGATTACATGCGCAAGACCGGCTTCAAGAAGGCCGTGCTCGGCCTCTCGGGCGGCATCGACAGCGCCATCGTCGCCGCCATCGCCTGCGACGCACTCGGCCCGGAAAACGTGCATTGTGTGATGTTGCCCTCCGAATACACCAGCGCCCATTCCCTCGAAGATGCCGAAAAATGCGCCCGCGCCTTGGGCTGCAAATTCGACACCGTGCCCATCTCTGACGCCCGCAACGCTGTCACCAGCACACTTGCCCCGCTCTTTGCCGGCACCGAACCCGGCATCACCGAGGAAAACATCCAGTCGCGCCTGCGCGGCCTCCTCCTCATGGCGCTCTCGAACAAATTCGGCGCCATGCTCCTCACCACGGGCAACAAATCCGAAATGGCGGTTGGTTACTGCACCATCTACGGCGATATGAACGGCGGTTATAACCCCGTGAAAGACATGTATAAATCCCGCATGTTCCTCACCGCCCGCTGGCGTAACGAACACCACCGCCCATGGATGAAAGGCCCCGCGGGCGAGGTAATCCCCGAACGTATCATCACCAAACCGCCGTCAGCCGAACTCCGCCCCGACCAGAAGGACGAAGACAGCCTGCCGCCCTACGAGGTGCTCGACGCGATCCTCGAAGGTCTGGTCGAGCGCGAGGCTTCCGTGGCCGACCTCGTCGCCGAAGGCTTCGAGCGCGACACCGTGAAGAAGGTCGAACACCTCCTCTACATCGCCGAATACAAGCGCTTCCAATCCGCCCCCGGCACGCGCCTCACCCAGAAAGCCTTCTGGCTCGACCGCCGCTACCCGATCGCTAACCGCTGGCGCGACAAATCCGGCGCGTAAGCCCCGGTTTTGCGCCCGTTTTTCATATTGGTCTAAATATCCAATATCCCGAGACGGCAGCCCCGCTGCCGTCGAGACAAGCTGTTGCGGCGAAGCCGCTCCTTTGGATTCAATGGGAATGCCATCCTCAGGCGCAAGGTGAAGTGCACCACACAACCGCCTCAGATCAAAGGCTCTTCGCCCTCGGCCGCACCCTCCAGAGGCTTCGCTTTCCAGCGCCGATGGATCCAGAGCCACTGCCCCATATGCGCCCTCACCTGCGCCTCAAGGCTGTCGTTCAATGCCTGCGTCATCTCCTCCGGTGTCGTATGCGGCACCGGAGCTTCCAGAACCACGCGGAACGACACCCCATCGGGTTGCCGAATGCCATAGCAGGGCACCACCACCGCATTGTATTTCAACGCGAGCTCCGCCGCAGAAAGCCCTGTCATGGCTGTCTTTCCGAAGTAGGTCAGCCGCGCCCCATTGCCCATGTGCTGGTCGATCAGAATGGCCAATGTCCCGCCATCGCGCAGGAACTTCACCATCTGCGCCATGCCGCGCCGCCCGCGCTCGAAGAGAGGCGTGCCGATCTGCGAAATCGTGGCCACGTAGATGTCGTTGATCACGCGGTTATTCAGCGGCCTGTACAGCCCGCCCACCGAGAACCCTCGCGCGATCACCGTCGAACGCACCGCATCATAATTGCCGAAATGCCCTGAAACGAGGATCGACGGTCGCCCCTCGGCCTTCGCCGCTTCCATCGCCGCCAGCCCCGGCCCTTCGATCTGCACATCGCCCAAACGCGCCACGAAGTCTTCCGGCGAGAACAGTTCCGTCAGCGTGCGCCCGAAGTTATCCGGCACCGCGCGGGTCAGGCGTTGCACCTCATCCGCCCCCAGTTCGGGGCAGATCTCACGCAGGTTCTTGCGAATGCGCCGCCGAAAACCCGCCAAAGGAGCC
>RFUP01000680.1 GCA_009922885.1 Paracoccaceae bacterium | reverse complement strand
GGACGCCATCAAGATGGCGAATGATACCGAGTTCGGGCTGGCGGCGGCAGTCCTCGGGGAAAATATGGATCGCGCGCGCGCTATTGCGCGACGCATCGAAGCCGGAGTGATCCATGTCAATGGGTCTACCGTCTACGACGATCCGACCATGCCCTTGGGGGGTATGAAAGCCAGCGGTTACGGCCGCTTCGGCGGCATGGCTGCCATAGAGGAATTCACCGAAATCCAGTGGATCACCGAGCGGGAAAAACCCGCCGAAACGCGCCTTGGCACCTGAATACAGGGCCAGCAACTCAAAGGGAGGATAACGAAGATGCATCGTAGAACATTTACCACTCTGGCCGCTCTTGCCGTCGCTGCGGGAATGGCCGCTCCGGCATGGGCGGAGGATGTGCTCAAGGTTGGTGCGGTTGCGCCGAAGACCGGCCCGCTAGCGGGTGGTGCGGCCGTAACCTACTGGCCGAACGTCAAGCTGTGGGTCGAGGATGTGAACGCCCGTGGCGGCCTGAACGTCGGCGGTAAGCAGATGAAGCTCGAAGTCGTCGAGTACGATGACCAGACCAACCCGGGCGAAACCATCAAGGCCGTGCAACGCCTTGTCGATCAGGACGGCGCGCAGATCGTCCTGCCGCCCTATTCCACAGGCCTCAACCTCGCCTCTGCGCCGATCTATGCCCGCTACGGCATTCCGATGATCACCTCAACAGCAACGACCGATAAGGCGGACGAATTGTCCAAGCAGTTCCCGAACGTGTTTATCACGCTCGGCGGCGCAAAGCCGATTGCGAAAGGTGCCGTGGAGGTTTTGAGCAAACTGAAAGAACGCGGGGATATCGGCAACAAGATCGCCATGGTCAATGTGGCCGACGCTTTTGGGATCGAGCTTGCCGGTGAGGCGAAACCCGCGCTGGAGGCGGCTGGCTTCGAGATTGTCTACGAGAGCAGCTACCCCCTCGGCTCGCAAGATCTGTCTCCGGTGATGAAGGCTGCGAAAGCCGCGAACCCGGATGCTTTCGTGGCATGGTCCTACCCGCCGGATACTTTCGCTTTGACCGAGCAGGCCATCGTGGAAGATCTGCAAGTCGGTGCCTTCTTCACGGCGGTTGCGACAGCGTTCCCGGCTTATGGCGGGCGCTTCGGTGCGGCGATTGAGGGCGTTATCGGCATCGGCGGCGTCGATACCCGCCGCCTGACCCGCGCGATCCGCCAGCAGGGCGCGCCGCACGTGGCCATCTCGCACAACCCCGATGGCAATTTCGACGTCGAGGCGCTGGTCAAGGCCGCGCGCGG
>RFUP01000679.1 GCA_009922885.1 Paracoccaceae bacterium | reverse complement strand
CGGCCACCGATTGCAGGGAGTAACGCTTGCAGTACGTCGAGGCCGAGCCGTATCCCTGCGCGTCGGGCTTCGAGACAGGCATGGCGAGCGGGCCGAACTCCAGCCACTGGCCGCTGCTGTGCTGGACCACCGTCAGGCAGGCGACCGTATCTTCGCCGCTCGTGAGTTCCTGCATAACCGAGAGGCCATGCTTGGCAAACACCGGGACGACGGCGTTACGGATCGCGGCAAGGCTCGCGAACTTGTTGCGGAAGTGCGGGTTCGTCGAATCGAACGACGGGTTCTTCATCTCCGCCTGCGCGGCGGCAAGGGCGGCGCTGATCGCGTCGCAGGGTTCAGATCGTTTCACGGGATACCTCCATCGATAACAGGATAAAAAACAGGGCGATCAATTGCTGATACTGCTCGTACTGCTGCATTTCGAGATCTTGCTGGTGCCACCAGAAATCATCGTTGTCCATGTTGCACCTCGTCGTACGTGCAGCCGTTGTCGCAGGGGTCCACGAGCGCGGCGAGCAGATAGATGGCGATGATGAGAACGATGATGGGCCAGACGGGGCCGCGGTTTTCCTGATGCATAAAATCTCCGATCTCAGATACGTTGACAGAGTTTACCAAAGTAAAGCCAAAGGGGAAGGGGGTGGGCGGCCACCCCCGTCACCGATTTGTTAGGCGGCCTTCCGGGCCTCCCCGTTCTTCGTGAGAGAGGCTTGGAACTCCAGCGCCTTCGCGAGGGCCGCGGCCTTCTGCTCGGCCGTCAGCGCCACGCGCAGCCACTCGTCAGGATAGGCGTGGATCACCACGCCTTCGCATTCGATGATGCTGACGTTTGGGTTCGGCACCATCACGCCGTCGACGAGGCTGGATGCGTTCGAGGGCTGATCGTGCTTCACAGCGATCACCTTGTGCCAGTAAGTCGGCTGCGAGTACGACCCGGCGTTGAAGCCAAGCATGCGAATCTTGTCGCCGACCTGCACGTCCGCAGGACGCTTCGACATCAGGCGAACAAAGTAATCGGAAGCCGCACGGCCGCGCTTTGAGAACTTGTAACCGATGCCGCTGCACTTGAAGCAGGCTTTGCCGTAGATCGAACGGTAGCCGAATTCGCCAGTGCCGCCGCAGGACTTGCAGACCGTGGATTCAAAAGCAGGCTTCGTCTTCATTTGCGTTACCTCTGATTGCAGATTAGTTGATCGACGGTGGAGAGTGTGAAGGCTGTTTCCGCCTCTGTCAACACTTTTTTTACCCCGGTAAACTCCCGCCCATGAGTCCTGAACTCCAAGCCGTCTT
>RFUP01000678.1 GCA_009922885.1 Paracoccaceae bacterium | reverse complement strand
ATGTGGGCGCGCCGCGAGGCCGCCGGCATGATGATTTCGACCCGAATTCCGTCGATCAACACCGATGTCGCTGTTCCCCTCGACAAGGTCTCCACCTTCATCAAGCGGATGGATGCCATCCTCCCCGAAATTGACCCCGGTTTTGCACCGAACGTGGTCAGTCACCTTGGTGACGGGAACGTCCACTATTCCGTCTGGCCCAAGTCCCAAGACCCCGCAGTGCACGACCACATCCTGGAAGCCGTAGAGGACGAGGCCCTGAAACTCGGAGGTTCGTTCAGCGCAGAACATGGCATTGGGTTTTCCAAACTGCCCTCGATGAGACGCCGGAAAGATCCCGTCGCCCTTGCCACGATGCGCGCAATTAAAGCCGCGCTCGATCCGAACGGCATCCTTAATCCGGGAAAGGTATTGCCGGAATAATGGGCCTGTGTGGGACCTATAGGTAACACGCTGCGCGGGAATATTCTTGCCCGAGTGACAACACGCTTCTGCTTCTGTAAATGCAGAGCCAGTAGGGTTAAGGAGGTTTCCCATGGATGGCGCAATGGCATTGGCGTTCCTGCTTGCAGGTCTGACCGACATGGGACTGAACCACTGCCGCTACGATGGCTGCTTGGCGGAACGCCCTATGCAGTCGCGGGCCTCCGTCTCTTTCGGCAACGTGATTTTCCAAGGCAATGAAGTCGGCAAAGAACTCTATGCCCGCTATGACCTCGGCAAAGCCTACGGCCCGTTCCAGCCGATCGTTGGCCTATCGCTCTCTGATCAAGGCACCGCGTGGGTCGGGGTTGGCGCAGCCTTCACCTCCACTTTCGCGGGCGGCCAGATCTATACCCAGCTTCACCTGATGCCGGGCGTCTACGCGCAAGGCAATGGTCCGAATCTCGGTCACACGGTAGAGTTCCGGTCCGGCTTTGAGGCTGGCTACCAAGCGAAGAATGGCGTCCGTGTCGGCCTATCGTTCGACCATCGCTCGAATGCCGAACTATCCGCCGTGAACCCCGGCCTTGAAACATGGGCGCTCAGGGTTTCTATCCCACTCAACAAGTAAAAAACGGCCGGGCCCAGCGCCGGGCATTTTTTCTTCCTGTCATCGCGCCTTTTGGTGCAGCTGGCTCCGTCGGTAGCTCACCATCAGATCGTTGAACTTACCGCCCTGAACAGCCACGTGATCTCTCAAGACCGTCGCTGCAGACGCTTCATCGCCATTCTCTAAAGCATCCAGAATGGCACGGTGCTCGCCCAACGACTGCGCCATGCGCCCTCTCAGCTGCAACTGCATGCGCC
>RFUP01000677.1 GCA_009922885.1 Paracoccaceae bacterium | reverse complement strand
GGAACCGGAGAGACAGTATGACAAGACGGAAGTATAGCCGCGAGTTCAAGATCGAGGCTGTGAAGTTGGTAACCGAACGTGGTGTTTCGATTGCCCAAGCAGCTCGAGATCTGGATTTGGTGGATCGGGTTTTACGCCGATGGGCGAGCGAGCCGGCCGCCGCGCCCACCAGCGCGTTTCCTGGCAATGGATTGCAACGCGCCGAGCAAGCCGAGATAGCAACTATGAAGAAAGAGGTCGCCCAGCTTAAGGCGGAGCGTGATATCCTAAAAAAGGCCGGGGCCTACTTCGCGAGGGAAGCGACATGAAGTTCGCGTTCATTGCCAAGTATCGCCACATCTGGCCGATCAACTGGCTATGCGATGCCCTCGATGTATCGCGCTCAGGCTTTTACGCTTGGCTCAAGAGACCACCAAGTGCGCGAGCTAGCCACAACGCCAAGCTTTTCACTGCTATCGACAAGAGCTTCAAAGCCAGCGATCGGACCTATGGCGCGCGGCGCGTCTGGCATGATGTTCTTGAAACGGGGTTGGCCTGTGGGTTGCATCGGGTCGAACGACTGATGCGCCAGAACGCATTGAAAGCACGGCCAAAACGAGGCGGAAAGCCCAAGGACGACGGCGAGCGCTCGGTGATTGCCGAGAACATACTAGATCGCGACTTCAAGGCAGACCGCCCGAACCAGCAGTGGTTGGCCGACTTCACCTACATCTGGACTGCCGAGGGCTGGCTTTACGTTGCGGTCGTCCTAGATCTGTTCTCACGCCGGATCGTTGGTTGGTCCATGAAGGCTGAGCGTGGCTCTGCGCTGGTCATGGATGCCTTGATGATGGCGATCTGGCGGCGTGGCAAAGCCGATGCCTTGCTGCATCACTCTGATCAAGGATCGCAATACTCGAGTGAGCAGTTTCAACGGCTGCTTGGCGACAACGGGATTACCTGCTCTATGAGCCGCGCTGGCAATGTGTGGGATAACTCGGCGATGGAAAGCTTCTTTTCGTCACTGAAGACCGAACGGACCGCGCGCAAGGTCTACCGCACTCGAGATCACGCGCGCGCCGATGTGTTCGATTACATCGAGCGCTTCTACAACCCACGCAGGCGACATTCGAAATTGGGCTATCTGAGCCCCATGGCCTTCGAGGCACGGGCCATGTTAGCTTAACTGAGTGTCCACAGAACCGGCAGCAGCTCACACATCTTTCGCAAAGGCTTGGGCGAGGTCCTCATTATAGGTGACGACCATTACCTTCGCCGATGGATCTTGGCCCAATAGCCAAGGAAGCCCCG
>RFUP01000676.1 GCA_009922885.1 Paracoccaceae bacterium | reverse complement strand
CAGTCGGCTGCCCACGGGGGCTGATGCAACTGCTCGTTCATACTGACCATCCGCGCTGCCAGCGCGCGCAACGGATCGCCATGGCTTTCGCGGATATAGCCATCGGCGGCGAAGGGCAGATACATCGACCACGCGAAGACTGCGCCATGGCTCTCTTCGAAACCTGCATAGAACCCGGTGTCGAACCAAAGCCCCGCGCCGATCCACATCATCCGCACGCGCTCATCCGCCACCACAGACGCGCCAGACCGCACACGCGCCGCCACCGCATCGCGGAAACGTTCGGCATGGGCCAAGGCCCAGTCCGAGCCGCGATGCCACTGCGGCAGCATCACGTTCGGGATCTGCTCGGAAATACGCACAGGCACCCGAGGAGCCCCCGCGATCAACGCATTCGCCTCTTCGAAAATGCGCTCCTGCGCTTCGATCCGGTCCATATAGGCGGCGAAAGCTTCCGGATCGAAGTGGCGTCCGGTCAGGCCTTCCACCTGCGTAACGAGGTCTGAAAGCTGCGCCTGCATCAGATCGAGCCGCGCCGAGCCGTGGAACGCCTCCCAGTCGCTTCGCGCACGCAACCACCAGTCGGGGCCGTTTTGGGCAGGGGCAGGCGCATGAAGCAGCGCCAGCGGCGCACCCGTCAATCGCGACCAGTGCTGGAAAATCCGCTGGTGATCATCCGCGCTTTGCCGCGCACAGAGGATCGCCGGGTCAGGCAACCCTCCCCAAGGCTGCATTTCTGGATCGCCTGTCATGTGCGAGATCAGGGGCAGCGCCGAATACCGCGCCAGACGGTCGTGATACCCCATGGCGGCCGCCCGATCCAAAAGCGGTGCCGAAAGCTTCTTGGCCGAAATGACCGAAGACCACCATTGGTTCACCACAACGGGCATATCGAGCGCGTGGAAAATCTCCTGCGGCGTATCGGCATTGACGAAGGCATAGCCCGCGCCCCCGTCGATCCGCGCGCGAAGGCGCTGCGTCCAGTCGCGCTGGTAATCCAGTGCCGCGCGCGAGCATTCGAGCGGTGTGTAACTCATACCGCACCTCCCTTGGCCAACCGCTCCAGCGCGGGGGAAAGTTCTTCAGCCGAGGGCCAGCGCGGCAGCACGCCAAGATCGATGAAGGCCACCCCCGCCTTATCTGCGAGCGCACGCAGGTCCGGCATCAGCCAGCCCCAGAGGTCGTCATGCGCGTCCACCTGCCAGACCACGCGCTCCACTTGCCGCTCGGCCAAGAGGCTCGCCACCGCTGAAAGGTAAAGATCGCCCGGTTGGCGCGCGGCAAAAGGGT
>RFUP01000675.1 GCA_009922885.1 Paracoccaceae bacterium | reverse complement strand
CCCGCCGCGCGCTTATCCACCGCCACAGAAGCCGCCTCGGGGAAGGCCTTCCCTACCACCCCCACCAGCCAAGCCTGCGTTTCGGGAATATCCTCCAGAACCAGAACGCGCATCACCGCAGCCCCCTTGGCAGCGCCATCTCAAGGCAAAGCCCCCCGGCCTCCGCATCGCCCTGCCAGAAACTTCCGCCCAGTTCCTCCACCCGCTAGCGCATGTTCCGCAACCCGTTGCCTCCGCCAAGCGCCTGCACCTTGCCCATCCCCTGCCCGTCATCCGCCACCCGCAACACCAGCGCGCCTGTCTCGCTCAGGTCCACCCACGCCCGGAACGTCCGCGCTTCGGCGTGTTTCACCACATTGGCCACGGCCTCCCGCAGAACAGCCCGCGTGGTTTGCGCCTGCACCGCGCCCAAACTCAGCACCTCCACAGCCGGATGCACCTGCCACTCCAACGCCACACCCGAAGCGGCCAGCACCTCCGAAAGCTCGTGCCGGAGTTCCGCCAGTAGCGGCCCCGCTTCGGTCTCGCTTGAAATCTCGCCCGAAACGATGGCCCGCAACTCAGATAGCGCCTCGCGGATCAACCCGTCTTTCTGGGCAGCTTCGCCGGAATGCAGCGCGCCTAGCAATTGCACGCCGATATGGTCATGCATGTCGCGCGAAATCCGCGTCCGCTCTTCCAAGACGCCCCGCTCATAGCCGTCTCGCGCCCGCTTCAACGCCGCCAGAATATGGCACACCCGCTCAGCCGCATCCGCATCGCGCTGCGAGAAAAGCCGCCGCCCTTGCCGCTTCCAAATCAGCCGCATCACGCAGGGGCGCGTAGGGAACCGGCCCCACCGCGACAGCACCCGCGCTTTGAACGGCACTGGTCTGGAAGTGTGCTTTCTCAACCAGTCGATCCTGTGCAACGGCAACTGCCTCCGCAGCCGGCGAGACAGGATTACGCTGGCCCAAAATGCGCAGGGATTCAGCCGGGACATTTTCAAACTCTGTGGTCACCGCGTCACACAAACGCGCCATACTGGCCAACGCTTGCGCGTCATCGTAATCAGCCAGCAGATGGTGATGACTCACCAGTCCAGCAGGGCTGGTGGGGTCGGGATCCAACACGGCAGTCCGATAACCCAAGCGCTGCGCGGCGTGCACAAACATCAACCCTAATTGGCCACCGCCTAAAACCCCCAGCGTGACAGGGCGGTCATCGGTTGCGGCAAAGGCGGGTAGCAATACAGCAGGTTTGACATCGGTGTTCATGGTGGCTTCGTCGTCTGATTGAGGCTGTCGTATC
>RFUP01000674.1 GCA_009922885.1 Paracoccaceae bacterium | reverse complement strand
GATCCGCAAACCATGCAGCAGAACCCGCAGTACGCCGACGTTCTGCTCGATGTCTATGACTTCCTAGCCGAGCGTCTCACGGCGCTGGAAACCTTAGGCATCCCGCGCACCCGCATGATGATTGATCCCGGTATCGGCTTCGGCAAAACCCAAGAGCACAACCTCGCGCTCCTCCGCCGCCTCTCGCTCTTCCATGCCCTTGGCGTGCCCGTGCTCCTTGGCGTCTCGCGCAAACGCTTCATCGGCACCATCGGCAAAGCCACTGATCCCGCCGCCCGCGTGCACGGCTCCGTCGCTCTGGCCCAAGCCGCCGTAGGGCAAGGGGTGCAGATGATCCGCGTGCACGATGTCTTCGCCACTCGTTCGGCGCTCTCCTTGTGGGAGAGTCAAGCAGGTTGACTGCACGAGATCAGCTTGTTACCTTTCAGGGTAGAGACAGGAGGATTTAACGATGAAACTTGTTCTTGCCGCCGCCCTTTGCGCTCTTGCTGCTCCCGCCCTCGCAATGGACGCCACCCTCGGCGCGCCTTGGGACGGGAAGAAGATCCCGAAAGGCCAGCAATGCCGCTTGCAGGGCGGCACGCCCTTTACGCCCCCGATCAACCTCTCAGGCCTCCCCGCCGGCACGGTTTTCATTGTTGGCGAGTTCAATGATCGCGACTATGCGCCCCTCTCCACCAAAGGCGGCCACGGCACCATCTCGTGGCCTGTTAAAGGCGCGGAAGCCAACCTCGGCACGATTGCGGAAAACGCCACCTCCGGGAATGGTGGGGCGCAGGCCATGAAAGCCGCGCGATCCAGCGGGGAATATGCCTCCAAAGGCTATCTCGCGCCTTGCTCCGGCGGGCGCGGCAATCGCTATTTCGTCGATCTGAAAGCGGTCGATGCCAAGGGCAAAGTGCTTGATAAAGTGCGTGTCGAAATGGGGCGCTACTGAAACATCCGTTTCAGCGTCGCCCATTGCCCGATGACCAATCCGGCGAGGATCAGCCCCAAGGCCGCGAAAAAGCGCCACGGCAGGTCCTCGCCCAGAACCGCCCAACCAAACACCACAGACCAGAGCGGCACTTGGTAATTCACCAAGGTCATGAATACTGACCCCACCGAGCGGATCAGGTATACGCGGATAAGCGCTGCCAAAGCCGTCGGCACGAAGCCCAGAAACAGGATCGCCAGCCCAGGCCCGATCCCCACCCATCCCGGCACGCCTTCCGCAATCAGCATCAACGGCAGCATCAGTGCCGCCCCCACGGCCAAGGTCATCGCCGCCATGGTGATCGAATCCATGTT
>RFUP01000673.1 GCA_009922885.1 Paracoccaceae bacterium | reverse complement strand
CAAGTATTGGTTTGCAAACCAGATGCAACTCTTGCAGTTGTTCCAGTTGCAATTGTTATAAATAAAACATTTTGTTGATATGTTGCAGACCCAGAATCGTTATCATAAAATGCAGCAAAGCCATATCCTCTTGTTGTTGGTCTTACAATATGAAAAGGCATAGCAACAGTTGAAGTAGGAAATGTATTAACTTTAAACCAAAATCCAATAGAATATGAATTATCTGCAATTAATTGTATATCTCCAGATGCACCTGTTCCATTATTTCTTAAGTATTTGCTATTTAATGTACTTGTTGATAATGGAAATCTCCATGCTTTTTGTGCAGGCATAGGACCATCTACTGTTGTAATTGTTCCATTTCCAGTTGCAACCCAAGATTGATTTGAATAAGATGGTGAATCATTTGTACCAATCATAGTTGGAGAACCTGTATAGGTTTCATCCATCATTACTCCCCGCTCAAGAGAGTAAGAAGCAATACGATCAGTCATCCTACTCATGGAAGGACTACCCAAACATCTCCAGTTGTAGGACTTGATGGTGCTGTGCTTTGAGCATAAACAATTTGAGGACCTGCAGGCCCTTGAGGACCTGTCGCACCTGTGGCACCAGTAGCACCAGTAGCACCAGTAGCACCAGTGGCACCTGTGGCACCTGTGGCTCCAGTTGCTCCCGTTGGACCTTGCGGACCAGTTTCTCCCTGAGGCCCTTGAGGTCCTGTTTCTCCTTGTGGTCCCTGAGGCCCTGTTTCACCTTGTATACCTTGGATACCTTGAGGCCCTTGTGGTCCAGTTTCTCCCTGAATTCCCTGTGGTCCTTGGGGTCCTTGCGGTCCTTCAGGTCCTTGTGGACCAGTTTCACCCTGTGGACCTTGTGGACCTTGAATGCCAACTGCACCATCAAGATTTATCTCCCATGATGAATATGTTCCAGAACCAGTATGATTTGTTACATGTACATGCAATTCACCTGTCGCAGGATTATAAGAAATAACTTGTCCATGCATATGTAATTCATCAGAATGTGCAATAAGAATTGTTTGTTCAATTGAATAATCTAAACCTAAATCTACTGTGTAAAGTGTTAAGTTAGCATAATTACCAAGAGTAATTGATGTTGTAGATGTTGTGTGATATCTATCGCCATCTAAACCATTATTGCCAGGATCTCCTTGTGGACCTTGTTCTCCTTGAATACCCTGGATTCCTTGAGGTCCTTGTTCACCCTGTATACCTTGAATACCTTGTTCACCTTGTATTCCTTGAGGGCCTTGTTCTCCTTGAATACC
>RFUP01000672.1 GCA_009922885.1 Paracoccaceae bacterium | reverse complement strand
CCCTTGTCGCCGACCGTGCCCTCGATGATCTCCAAGGCGTCGGGATCGATCTTCGCGCCTCGCAGAGCGTCACGGCGCACACTGCGCTCGCTCCTGCCCGTTTGCTTGGCCGTTTCTGCCGTGAAGCGTTCGTTCAAGTGGCCAACTTGGCCACTCCTCGTGTGTTGGTTTGCTCCGTGCCGCGTCTCAGGATGCTTGATCTCGTACCACTTCTTCCGCTCGGCGGTGAACTTGGCGCGTTGGGCGTCCGTCAGTTCGGCGCGGCATAGGTTCTCATCGCACTCCCAGAGCTTCTGAAGCACCTCATCGTCGCCCATCTCAACGGCTTCGATCTCGGCCAAGCCCAGACTCTTGACCGCTTCAAGGCGGTGCAGGCCAGCAATCAATCGCCAGACCTGCACCTCCTGACCGTCCGCGAACTCCACCTGACGCGTGACCGTGATCGGCGCCTGAAGACCAATCTCCGCGATGCTGTCGGCAAGCGCCCGCACCCGGTCTTGATTGACCGAGCGCAGACGTTCCCCGTCGCGGATGGAAGAGGCCGCGATCTGCATGGTTACGCCTTTTCGTGCTTGATGAACTTGCGGGCGTAAGGCGTGCCGGCAATATAGAAGTGTTGCGCCGACAACTTCAGGACATGCCAACGGCCAAAACGCCAGTTCGGTTAAATCGCTTAACAAAGCTACCTGAACATCCGGTAACGGCAGCGAAATAGGCTTCGCCGTACTTGACCCACGAACGATATGCCGCCAGAATGGCGATGTGGCGGCTGCCGCCCACGTCCCGGGCTTCCTGCGGTGCGTAGAAGCACTCGCTGATAATGCGCTCGGCCAGAGCGGGCGTGACCATGAGGCGGGCGCCGTCCTTGATAATCGATGCCAGCGATTTCGGCGTCGCCTTCGAGGACAAGAAAAGCCCCCCGCCGCCGTCAGTCTTGGACGCGCTCTCAGTGTGTGCTAGAAGTGCCATGTCAATTCCTTCTGCTTTCAGCCCCGGCGCCCATCGCCGGGGTTTTCTTTTGCCGCTCTCTGTCCCCGGAGCGGCGGCGGGGTCTAATCCGTCCGCCCGAGCCACCGCGCCGCGCGGTCCATGTGCCAAGCGGATCGCAAAAGGTGCCGGCCAGCGATCCATCGGCAGAACCGCCGCAGCCAGCGCGCCTTTACTTTCATGTTTCCCCCTCATGCTTGATCGTCAGTGCCCGGTGACGGACGAGCTGATCGGCCAAAGCCGTCAGCAGCCGGTCGGTTTCCGGGTCGGTTGCGGCATCAAGGTCAAGCCACCGCCTGACCTC
>RFUP01000671.1 GCA_009922885.1 Paracoccaceae bacterium | reverse complement strand
TGTGGCGCGATTATTTTTTTCGCGCCTCGCCTTCGCTTCACGGTCTTGAATTGTGCGCCGCAGCCTCGTAAGGGCTTGCTCATCCGTCATCACGGCATCGATCAGTCCTAACTCCTTCGCCTTAAGCGCCATCCAGTCCTGTCCGGTCGCCAGCTTTGCCACGCTATCCTTGCGCATACCCCGGCCCTTCGCAACGGCGGCGATAAAGTGCTCGTTGACCTCGTCAATTCTAGCCTGGACTTCCGCAATCATCTCGTCGGTAACTTCCGAGCCCGGCGTGAACGCGCCTTTGTAGTCGCCGGTGCTGATCACGTGGGCCTTGACGCCCGCTTTCTCGAACTGCTCGCTGTAGTCGTAAACGGTCGTGACCACGCCAATCGAGCCAACCTCGGTCATCTCGCTTGCGGTAAGAAACGATGTCTGCACCCCGGCCCACAGGGCGGCGCTATGCATCGAATCCTCCGCGTGCCCGTGAACGGGCTTGATCTTGGCGAGCTTGGCGATTTCGTCGGCCATGGGCTTGTGCCCTGCAACAGTCCCACCCGGCGAGTCGATCATCAGTAGCACGCCCTTCACCTCGGGATCTTGCCCCGCGATGCGGAGAGCTTGGCGCGTGCGGACGTTGCTGGTGCCGCCGAAGCTGGTCGGGCCCTTCGTGAGATGGCCCGTAATATGCACCACCGCAGCCCCCGCAGAATCGATCGTATACAAAGGCGAATGAATCGCAGGATTATCTCCGTCTGCATACACTGCCCGTCCTTGTGCATAATACGCCTCCTCAGATAAGCCCTCCGAAGGCTTCAGCAGTCCGGAGTTATACAAGGATATCTTCGACTCAAGATATTGAGGGCGGCAAAGCCACCAGCCAAACGTTCTATCAGCGCACTTCGTCATCTACACACCTCTTCGGTCAAGTATTCCGCAATCCAAGCGGGTCGATCTTGCATCCATACATCAGGCTTCTCGCCCTCGCCAAGTCGGCGTAAGGACTCGGACACGTGCCGCTCCGCGTACTGCTGCGATAGTTTATCGACATCAACGGCTGCGCCAGATAGTCTGGCAAGCGAATCAAGCTGCGGGCTTAGGATGCTTACGATAGCAGACTTATGGCCCGCGTAAAAAGTGGCAAGCCAGTCGCCGTCGATATTTTTCTTGCGGCTCACCGCGTTGATCTCGCGCAGCAAGATACGCTCGGCCGCGTCACTGATCGCCGGCATCATCGCGAGCTTTATCGCCTCCGCTTCGGCGGGTTCGGTCTCCGCCCGATCTTCGCTAGGCGGCGGTGGCTCGG
>RFUP01000068.1 GCA_009922885.1 Paracoccaceae bacterium | reverse complement strand
CGAAGGCTTTTCCCGAGGCCGCACCGGCCCCCTTCTTGGCGGGTTTCCCTCCGTCCCCCCACAAAAGGACCTCCCAGTTCAAAACCGGATGGTGCCCCATCAACGCCAGTTCATAATCCTCCCGCAGACGCTCGCCAGCCCGCACAAGGCTGTCATCAAGGAACGGCTCGCCTTCCTTGTCACGTCGCCGCGCCAACCCAGCCACGGGCGTTTCCACTTGCCCGTAACGATGCGTGCGCTTGCCCACCTCGTCTTCCATCCGGATCGGCAATGGCATCGCCCCTTGCGGCACGAACTCCACCGCCGCCTCGTTCATGCCCCGAAACCGCGCCGTCTCTGATTGCGCCGTCATCTGCATCAGCGTCGCGCGTCCGGCTGCCGTAATGGTGTAGCGCGCCACGCGGCCCGGCTGCACGCAGCCAATCCACTCCTTCAGCGCCATTGCTTCCGCCACCGCCCGCTCCACCGTTGCGATCCGTTCGCTTCGCCCGTCCGGCCCGTCGCGAACCACGACGCCCACATCCATATCCATAGCCACGGCCAGAACCGCGCCCTTCTACGTTCATGCGAACCTCCACCTTCTGCTGCATTGACGCCGCGCCGCGCCCCTGAGGGCCCAAACGCTGCAAGGCAAGCTCCACAAGTACATCGTCCCGCCGCGTCTCGATGCGCCGGATCTGCCGCAGCACCGTCGAGGCATGACACCCCGCCTGCCGCGCCAGGTCTCGGATCGATTGACCATTTTCGACATGGGCCAAATAGTGCAGCGCCGCATCGGGAACCCATCCCGGGAAATGCGCCTCTCCTGCAAATCTGGCCATCTCAACGTCCTCTCGGTCAACATTACTGTCATTGTTGTGCACAGAGTTATCCCCAGCACCGCAACAACCTAGGCGGGAAAGTGTTACTCAATGGTTAATTGTTGCCATCTCCGTCAATCATTGTTTTCAAAAGGTAAACGCCCTCCCGCAACTCATCGCCGCAGAGGAACGCCTAGAAGAAGAACGGCGGAGCGGCCACTTGGGCTACTCCGCCGTTCGTCATGTTTCCCTGCTCATCGCGATCCTGGGCGAGGCCCAGTTGATGCGCGTCGATGCACTCGTCGAAGGCTAACGCCTTCCGCCTTACATGAAGGCGTCGGGCATCGAGGCCTTCTTCGTGGCAACATAGTCGGTCAGGCCATCACGAATGCCCTGATCGAGTTCCGGAGCCACGTAATCGGCCAGCAGTTTCTCAACTCGTGCCGAAGCCAACGCCATCGTATCGCGGCTGCCTTCTTCGGCCCAGGTTTCGAAAGGCTTGTAATCGAAGAGATCCGAGCGCCAGAACGCCTGCTTGAAGTTTGCCTGCGTATGCGCACAGCCCAGATAGTGGCCACCGGGGCCCACTTCGCGGATCGCATCCATCGCTTGCGCGTTCTCGTCCATTGCAATGCCCTTGGCGAGGTGATGCAGCGTGCCCAACTGGTCGGCATCCATCACGAACTTCTCGTAAGACGACACGAGGCCGCCTTCCATCCAGCCACACGCGTGCAGCATGAAGTTCACACCCGACAGAAGGCCCATATTGAGGCTGTTCGAGGTCTCATAGGCCGCCTGCGCGTCGGGCAGCTTCGAGCCGCAGAACGAACCTGCCGAACGATAGGGAAGCCCCAAACGGCGCGCCAACTGGCCCGCACCATAGGTGATATGTGCGGCTTCCGGCGTCCCGAAGGTCGGTGCGCCCGAGTTCATGTCGATCGAGGTCACGAAGGCCCCGAAGATCACCGGCGCGCCTTTGCGCACGAGTTGGCTATAGCTAATGCCAGCCAGAACTTCCGCCATCACCTGCGTCAGCGTACCCGCCACCGAAACCGGCGCCATCGCGCCGCCCACGATAAAGGGCGAGATGATCGCGGCCTGGTTATTCGCCGCATAAACTTCCAGAGCGCCCATCATCACGTCGTCGAAGGTCATCGGCGAGTTGATGTTCACAAGGCTCGTCATCACGGTGTTCTGCTGGACGAAGTCTTTGCCGAACAGGATCGACGCCATATCCACCGAATCCTGCGCACGGCTCGGCTCGGTCACAGACCCCATGAACGGCTTATCCGAAAGCGTCATATGCGCATAAAGCATATCGAGGTGGCGCTTGTTCACCGGAACGTCAGTCGGTTCACACACCGTGCCGCCCGAGTGATGCAGCCATTTAGACATATAGGCGAGCTTCACGAAGTTGTTGAAGTCTTCCATCGTCGCGTAACGGCGGCCACCCTTGGCGTCATGCACGAAGGGCGGGCCATAAACCGGCGCGAGAACGAGGTTCCTGCCACCGATTTCCACCGAACGTGCCGGATTGCGCGCGTGCTGAGTGTACGAAGCCGGAGCGGTCGAGCAAAGCTGGCGAGCGAGGCCGCGCGGAATATGCACGCGCTCGCCTTCAACTTCCGCGCCTGCGTCTTTCCAGAGCTTCAGCGCACCGGGGTTATTTACGAAGTTCACACCGATTTCCCAAAGCACGGTCTCGGCATTGGCTTCGATGATTTCGAGGGCTTCTTCATTCAGCACTTCGAAATTCGGAATGTTGCGCTGGATGAACTTTGCCGTTTCAAACGAAACCGCACCGCGCTCCGCGCGCCGTGCTGCGCCGCCACCACCACGTGCTCTGCGGCTGGGTGCCTCAACATCTGCCATGAGAATCCTCCGTCGTTAGGGCTGTCCGCGCCCCGTTGTCTGCAATTCTGATACCTTGCAGCCGTGCCGCACCTCATGGCGATTGCGTCCTCTGAGGAACAAACGCGACATTGCTTTCACACGGGCGACACACCGCCCCCTTGCGCGCTCGCGCATCGCACGCTAGCAGAACGCATGCTCCAGACATCATCCCACGACCGCCTCCTCATCATAGATTTCGGTTCTCAGGTGACGCAGCTCATCGCGCGTCGTCTGCGCGAATTGAACGTCTATTGCGAAATTCATCCCTACCAGAACGTGACAGACGCGTTTCTGGTCGATTTCGCGCCGAAAGCGATCATCTTTTCGGGCGGCCCCGATAGCGTCACCCGTGAAGGATCTCCGCGCCCGCCGAAAACGGCCTACACCATGGGCGTGCCGATCCTTGGCATTTGCTACGGCCAACAGGTGATGATGCAAGACCTCGGCGGTCTGGTGGAAGCAGGCCAAAGCCACACAGCCGAATTCGGCCGCGCCTACGTCACGCCTTCGGCGCAGAAACTGTCCATCCTCGAAGGTTGGTTCTCCGAAGGTCGCGAACAAGTCTGGATGAGCCACGGCGACCACGTCTCGAAAATCGCTCCCGGCTTTGAGGTCTATGGCACCTCGCCCGGCGCGCCTTTCGCGATCACGGCTGATCTGTCGCGCAATTTCTTCGCCGTGCAATTCCACCCCGAAGTGCACCACACCCCGAATGGCGCGAAGCTCTACGAGAACTTCATCCGTCTCGCAGGCTTTACTGGCGACTGGACGATGGCTGGCTACCGCCAACAGGCGATTGAAGCGATCCGCGCCCAAGTCGGTGACGCCCATGTGATCTGCGGGCTTTCGGGCGGCGTTGATAGCTCGGTCACCGCGATCCTTCTGCACGAAGCGATTGGCGACCAACTCACATGCGTCTTTGTCGATCATGGGCTTCTGCGCATGAACGAGGCGGAAGAGGTCGTCAAAATGTTCCGCGACAATTACAACATCAAGCTGATTGCCGCAGACGAAAGCGACCTCTTCCTCGGCGCCCTCGAAGGCGTCTCGGACCCCGAGGTCAAGCGCAAGACCATCGGCAAGCTGTTCATCGACGTGTTCCAGAAATACGCCAATGAAATCAAGGATGCAGAATTCCTTGCTCAGGGCACCCTCTATCCGGACGTGATCGAAAGCGTTTCTTTCTCGGGTGGCCCCTCGGTCACCATCAAGTCGCACCACAACGTGGGTGGCCTGCCGGAAAAGATGGGCCTCAAGCTCGTCGAACCGCTCCGCGAACTGTTCAAAGATGAAGTCCGCGCCCTAGGCCGCGAACTCGGCCTCCCCGACAGCTTCATCGGTCGCCATCCCTTCCCCGGCCCCGGTCTGGCCATCCGTTGCCCCGGCGAAATCACCCGTGAGAAGCTGGAAATCCTGCGGAAGGCCGATGCCGTCTATATCGACCAGATCCGCAAGCATGGTCTTTACAATGAAATCTGGCAGGCCTTTGTCGCCATCCTCCCTGTGCGCACCGTGGGCGTTATGGGCGACGGGCGCACTTACGATTACGCATGTGCGCTTCGTGCGGTCACGTCCGTCGATGGCATGACCGCCGATTATTACCCCTTCACCCATGAATTCCTCGGTGAAACCGCAACGCGGATCATCAACGAAGTCAAGGGCATCAACCGCGTCACCTACGACATCACTTCGAAGCCACCGGGCACGATCGAGTGGGAATAAGTTCAGAGTAAGCAAAAGCCCGGCTCCAAAGAATCGGGCTTTTTTCCTTCCTTTCGGCGCTCTTCCGATGTCGACCGTCAAAGATGAGCACAACTCTGTGGGTTTCTATTTTTACGAAACACACCTCAGAGTTATTTCATCTGAAATAATTGGCGCAAATATCCCATGTATCCCTCAGGATTTCCCTCATACGCTATTGACGTTCATGCGCATCACCTGATTTTCTCCCGCTGTTTTCCGGGGGGCCAGTTTTCTGGGCTGGTATTATGAATTTGAGAATTTTTACTTGTTCCGCTTGCGGGCATAAGATGCGTTTCGCTGGTTCAGAGTGTGGGCGCTGTCATACCCAAAAGGGTGTTATGCAACTCAAGGCGACCTACGTGATGTTGGGCATTTTGGCGCTTTTGCTTTTGGCCTATGTCGGCTTGATTGAAATCGCCAATAACATTCCCGAGTAGCTTCCCGGTCTGGCACCCATTGTTCCTCCCGCCTTGCTCCTTTAGCACTGAGCAAGCGAGCGTTGGGGGAAGCGATGTCATCCAAGGAAACTTCGAATATCTTGAAGGCGGCACTCTGGATGAGCGGCGCCATCTTGTCATTTACCACAATGGCCGTGGCCGGACGCGCCGCCGCCTTCGATCTCGATACATTCGAGATCATGTTCTACCGCTCCTGCATCGGTTTCCTCGTTGTCTTGGCCGTGTCCAGCGTTGCCGGAACCCGCCGCCAAATCCGCGCGCAAAAACTCGGCCTGCATTTCATCCGCAACCTTGCGCATTTCTCCGGGCAGAATCTTTGGTTCTACGCCATCACGGTGATCCCGCTGGCACAGGTCTTCGCTCTCGAATTTACATCGCCCCTCTGGGTGCTCCTCTTGTCACCCTTCATTCTTGGCGAAAAACTCACCTCTGCCCGCATCCTCGCAGGCATCCTTGGATTCATCGGCATCCTGATCGTTGCGCGCCCCTCACCCGAAAGCATCAACCCCGGCATCGTTACCGCAGCTTTGGCCGCCATCGGCTTTGCCCTTTCCGCCCTCTTCACCCGCCGCCTCACCCGCACGGAATCCATCACCTGCATTCTCTTCTGGCTCACCCTCATGCAAATCGGCTTCGGCCTGATCGCGGCAGGCTATGACGGCGACATGGCCCTTCCTTCCACCCAAACCCTGCCGTGGCTCGTGCTGATCGGCTTTGCAGGCCTCCTTGCGCATTTCTGCCTAACCTCGGCACTCGCCATCGCACCCGCAACCGTCGTCGTCCCGATCGACTTCATCCGCCTTCCCGCCGTCGCCATCATCGGCGCGCTTGTCTACGGCGAAGCGCTCGATCTCTGGGTCTTCGTCGGTGCTCTGGTGATCTTCGGCGCGAATTACTGGAACATCTGGATGGAAACCCGCGCCAAGCGGGCCACCGCATGATCCGGCAAGGCTCTCTCTCCGGTGCCCCGCGCCCTGCAGCACCGGAACAGAAATCCATCCCCCCGCTCGCTTGGGCGGGTATCGGGCTTCTTGGCCTGATCTGGGGCGGATCGTTCCTCTCGAACGCGCTTCTCCTGCGCGAACTCGGCGTTCTCACCACCGTGGCCGAGCGCGTCACTCTCGCCGCCCTCGCCCTCTGGGTCTACGTCTTCGCTGCCCGCCTGCCCGTGCCCCGCTCGCTCATCGCCTGGCGCGACTTCACGATCATGGGCGTTCTCAACGTCGCCCTCCCCTTCTCGCTCATCGTCTGGGCGCAACAATTCGTGGCCTCCGGCCTTGCCTCGATCATCAACGCAGGCACCGCGATCTTCGGCGTCCTAATCGCCGCCATCGTCTTTGCCGACGAACGCCTCACCACCCGCAAAGCCACAGGCGTCCTCCTCGGCTTTACTGGCGTTGCCACCGCCATCGGCCTTGAGGCGCTTCTGGCCTTCGATCTCTCCTCGAAAGGCCAAATCGCCCTCATCGGCGCTACAATCTCCTATGGCTTCGGCGGTGCCTTCGCCCGCGCTCGCCTGACGGGCTTCAAACCCGAAGTCGCCGCAGCGGGCATGCTCACAGGCTCCGCAGCTCTGATGGTGCCCTATGCCCTCATCGCCGAAGGCGCGCCGCCGCTCGCCATGTCCCTCACCACATGGGCAGCACTCGCCTATCTTGGGTCTATCCCATCGCGGACCCTTTCCGGAGACCGAGATGTTGCTCTACCCGACCCCCGACGACTGGAACCGCGCCGCGAAAAAGCGCGTGCTGCTGCTTGGCATGTCCGGTCTGGGCAAAACCCACGTCTCCAACATGCTCCGCGCCGAGGGCGACTGGTTCCACTACTCCATCGATTACCGCATCGGCACCCGCTACATGGGCGAATACATCGCCGATAACGCCAAAGCCGAAGCGATGAAGGTGCCGTTCCTGCGCGAGCTTTTGATGTCCGATTCGATCTACATCGGCTCGAACATCTCCTTCAACAACCTCACCCCCGTCTCCACCTATCTCGGCAAACCCGGCGATGTGGCGAAGGGCGGCCTGCCTTTTGCCGAATATACCCGCCGCCAAGCGCAGTTCCGCGCCGCTGAAATCAACGCGCTCCTCGATACCGCCTATTTCATCGAACGCGCCGAACGGCTCTACCAATATCCGCATTTCATCTGCGATACGGGTGGCTCGATCTGCGAATGGGTCGACCCCGAGGATGCCAATGATCCGGTGCTGAAAGCGCTCTCCGAAGCCACGCTTATGGTCTGGATCGAAGGCTCCGAGGCCCATACCGCCGAATTGATCCGCCGCTTCGATCGCGCGCCTAAACCCATGGCCTATATGCCGGAGTTTCTGGATCGCGTCTGGCACGAGTATCTCGACCAGAACAACCTCGCCGAAGACAAGGTCGATCCCGACGCCTTCATCCGCTGGACCTACGCCCAAGCGCTCGCCCACCGCCAACCCCGCTACGCGGCAATCGCGCGGAACTGGGGCGTCACGGTGAAAGCCGATGACGTGGCCAAGGTCCACACGCCCGCTGACTTCGACACCCTCATCGCCCGCGCCATTGCCAGCGCCAAGCGTTAACCCTATCTCAAGCTTCCCTGAAGGAAGAACCAATGCCGATCAAACTGCCCGAAAACCTGCCTGCCTTTGACGTTCTCTCGCGCGAGGGCGTCATGGTCATGTCGGATGACCGCGCAACTCGGCAAGACATCCGCCCGATCCGCATCGGCCTCCTCAACCTGATGCCGAAAAAGATCCAGACGGAGAACCAATTCGCCCGCCTGATCGCTTCCACGCCTCTGCAGATCGAGCTCTCGCTCATCCGCATGTCCGAGCATCAGACCAAGAACACCGCCGCCGAACACATGGAAGAGTTCTATCGCCCCTTCGCCGAAGTCGAAGCCTCCGGCGAAAAATTCGACGGCCTCATCATCACCGGTGCCCCCATCGAACACCTCCCCTTCGAGGACGTAACCTATTGGGAAGAACTGACCCGCGTCTTCGACTGGACCCAGACCCATGTCCAATCCACCTTCGGCGTCTGCTGGGGCGGTATGGCGATGATCTGGTATTTCCACCACGTCCCGAAGCACATTCTGGATCACAAGGCCTTCGGCTGCGTGCGCCACCGCAATTGCGCTCCCGCATCGCCCTACCTCCGCGGCTTCTCCGACGATCTCGTCATGCCCGTCTCGCGCTGGACCGAACTCAAGCGCGACGAAATCCAGGCCGCCCCCGGCCTCTCCATCCTGCTCGATAGTTCCGACACCGGCCCTGCCCTCGTCGAAGATCCAGCCCACCGCGCGCTCTACATTTTCAACCACTTCGAATACGACAGTGGCACCCTGAAAGAAGAATACGACCGCGACGTCGCCGCCGGCAAACCGATCAACGTGCCTGCGAACTACTACCCCGACAATGATCCCTCGAAGGCACCTCTGAACCGCTGGCGCAGCCACGCGCATCTGCTTTACGGCAACTGGATCAACGAGATCTATCAGTCGACGCCCTTCAATCTCGAAGACATCGGCAAAGCATGATCGGTCTCGGGCTTTCGGCACTGGCTCTGGCGGCGGGCGGTTTCGCCCTTGATCGCCGTGCCGACTGGTGCGAAGCCCGCGCCGAAGCAACCTACCCACCAACAGGCCGCTTTATCGATGTGGAGGGCCAATCCGTCCACGTCCACATTGAAGGCGAAGGCCCCGATCTGGTGCTGATCCACGGCGCCTCGGGCAACACGCGCGATTTCACCTTCGGCTTCGCCCGCCGCATGGCCCGCCATTTCCGCGTCGTGATCTTCGACCGCCCCGGTCTCGGCTGGTCCTCCCGCCCGTCGAACCGCTTCGGCGGCGCATGGAACACCCGCGCCGAAAGCCCGCGCGAACAAGCCCGCTTCCTGCAAGCCGCTGCCGATCAACTGGGCCTCACACATCCGGTCGTGCTCGGCCATTCCTACGGTGGCGCAGTCGCCCTCGCATGGGCACTCGAACGCCCCGAAGCCACCGCTGCCCTCGTCGTTCTCTCCGGCGCAAGCAACCCATGGCCCGGCCGCCTTGGCCCACTTTACCCGGTCATGGCCTCGGCCCTCGGCGGTGCGCTTCTCGTGCCCCTCCTCACCGCCTTCGAGCCAAAAGAGCGGATCGAGGCAACCACAGCTGAGATTTTCGCGCCCGATCCCGTTCCTCCCGGCTACACCCGCCACGT
>RFUP01000670.1 GCA_009922885.1 Paracoccaceae bacterium | reverse complement strand
CTCGCAGGCCAAACCGGCATTCGCGTCGATGCACATTGGGCCACGCAAGCGCAAATCCTGCAGGGATTCTCCGAATTCGCCCCCGCAGACGTGATCCTCCGCGAAGAAGAGCTTGATATCTGGCTCCCCGCCCTCGCCATGCAGCTCGGCCATGCCAATCCGCCGGAAATCGAGGCCGCACAGGTCGACGCGCCCTTCACTCTGGCCGATATCTACGATGAAGAGATTGAAGCAGCCGCCCAAGCCGCCTACGGCCGCGACTACGCGACCTTCGGCTTTGGCAACTGGCAGGGCTGATCAGGCGGCCTGAACTGAATTGCCAGCGGTCAGAATGGTATAAAGCGTCACAGCATCGGTATTCGCGCGCAGCTTCGCGCAAATCGACGCCTCCCGCAGCGTCCGCGAGACCAGCGCCAAAGCCTTGAGATGCTCCACACCTGCATCCTCAGGCGCAAACAGCCCGAAAACGAGGTCTACAGGTTGGCGGTCAACGGCGTCGAAATCCACAGGCTTCTCCAAACGGATGAACGCGCCCACCACATGCTCCAGATCCGGCAACCGCGCGTGCGGCAAAGCCACGCCGTGGCCGACACCCGTCGGCCCGAGGCTTTCGCGTTCCATCAGAGCTTCAACAGCCTGCGATGCGCGCAGCCCATAGCTGGACGCCGCGATCTCGCCCAGATCGTGGAACAGGCGCTTCTTGGAAGAAGCCGAAGCAATCACCTTTACGGCGCCGGGGCGCAAGAGTTTGGAAAGTTCCATCGGAGCCTTATAAATCGGGAGCGGCACATAAGCCGCCCCCTTCTTGAATTCCCTATTAAAGGTCAGCGCGGATCGATCCAGCCGACATTCCCGTCAGCACGACGATACACCACATTGAGCCCTTTCTTCGTCTCATTCTTGAAGAGAAGGAATTGTGCACCCGCCAGTTCCATCTGCATCACAGCTTCACCCACCGAGAGCGAAGGGATCTTCGCTTCCATTTCGGCAATGATCATGATGGTCCTTCAGGCGGCGCTTGTAACGGCGAAGCTGCTTGTCGAGCTTCTCTTTGCAGGCATCGAAAGCCGCGTGGATCTCGTTCGCATGCCCTTTGGCCTGCGCCTGCATCCCGGTTGAAAGGTGCACAACGGCTTCGCAAACATACTCATGCGCGGACTTCGAGAAAATGACATTCGCGTCGGTCGGACGCCCCGCATACTTCCCCAGAACTTCCCCCAGCTCGTCCTTCACGAAGGTCTGGAGCGCTTCACCGATGTCGATTTGACGGCCGCTGATCTGATAACGCATGTCATTTTCCT
>RFUP01000669.1 GCA_009922885.1 Paracoccaceae bacterium | reverse complement strand
GGGGCCGTGGCCTGACGAAACCCATCTTCACCCCCGAAGAGGCGATGGCACAGGCGCGCAAGATCATCGATGCGGGCGGCAAGGTGGCCGTCATGTTCGGCCCCGAACGCGCAGGGCTCGAAAACGAGGACGTGATCCGTGCCAATGCGATCATCACGGTTCCGGTAAACCCGGAGTTCTTCTCGCTCAACCTCGCGCAATGCGTGCTCCTGATGGCCTATGAGTGGCGTCGCACGTCGGCCCCCTCGGCTCCGATGGTGATGGAATTCGGCGGCACCGAGCCTGCCACGGGCGAGGAAGTCGAACATCTCGCCAAGCATTACGAAGACCGGATGGACGAGGCAGGCTTCTTCTGGCCGGAAGACAAAGCGCCCAATATGAAGCTCAATCTTCGCAATATGTGGAGCCGGATGCCTTTGACGCGCGCCGATGTGCAGATGTTGCACGGGATGATGCGGCAGATGGTCCGCTGGAAGAACAAGGGCTAACACTGGACGCAGGCGGGGGGGCGACTTAGCTTCGCCTCGACAGGAGGATCACATGTCCGGAAAACGTTCGATTTTCGAAGAAGTCGGTGCTGCAGGCACGGCCCCCACGGCACCGCAAGGCGGCGTGATCGACGCCGGCCGCCGCAAAGGCGCGCGCGGCGCAATCCGCCTCTGGCTGATGCTGCTCTTCGTCATGGTTATGGCGATGATTGCCGTGGGCGGGCTGACGCGCCTCACCGATTCCGGGCTTTCGATCACCGAATGGAAACCCGTCACGGGCGCGCTACCGCCGCTGAACGAGGCCGCATGGATGGTCGAGTTCGAGAAATACAAGGCGATCCCCGAATACCAGCTCCAGAACAAAGGCATGAGCCTTTCCGAGTTCCAGTTCATCTACTGGTGGGAATGGGGCCATCGCCAGTTGGGCCGCACCATCGGCCTCGTCTGGTTCCTAGGCTTCGCGGGCTTCCTCATCACCTTCAAAATCCCCACAGGTTGGACAGGCCGCCTCTTCGGCATCGGTGTGCTCGGTGGCCTGCAGGGCGCGATCGGCTGGTGGATGGTGTCGTCCGGTCTTTCCGGTGATCGCCTCGATGTGGCCTCCTACCGTCTCGCCACGCACCTAGGCCTCGCCTTCGTGATCCTCGGTTTCATCGCGTGGTATGTCTACCTTCTGGGCCGCGACGAGCGCGCCCTCCTGCAAGCCCGCCGCTCACGTGAAGACAAGCTCTTCCGCATGGGCACGGGGCTCATGCATTTCGCCTTTCTGCAAATACTCCTCGGCGCGCTGGTGGCGGGCATAGACGCTGGCCGCGCCTTTCCGACATGGCC
>RFUP01000668.1 GCA_009922885.1 Paracoccaceae bacterium | reverse complement strand
TCGCGTGCAGCGGCATCTCTCCTGCCGCGTCCCACGCCTCCACATGCGGGTTGATTTCCGTCTCCACGAAGCGGCGCACAGTTTCGCGAAAGGCTTTATGCTCGTCGGTCTCGATCATGGGTCCACTCCTCAGAAACGGGCGATGCCGAAAGTATTGGGCCGAAGCGCGCGCTTCTCTGCCGCGCTACAAATTTCCAGAACGAAGGCCAGAATGCGCCGCGTATCGCGCGGGTCGATCAGGCCGTCATCCTCCATCCGCGCGGTCGAGGCCAAGGCGGTCGTTTGGCTCTCCATCTGCACTCGCGTGCGCTCCTCCAAGGTGGCCAAAGCGGCCTCATCCACCGCGCCCGCCTTGGCCATCTTGGCCTCCGCCACCATCCGCAAAACCATGCCCGCCTGCGCGCCGCCCATCACTGCCGTGCGGCTGTTCGGCCATGAAAACAAGAACCGCGGATCAAACCCGCGCCCGCACATCGCGTAATTGCCGGCCCCATAGGAGCCACCCACATTGATCGAGATTTTCGGCACCCGCGCATTCGCAACTGCTTGGATCATTTTCGAGCCGTGCTTGATGATACCAGCCTGCTCTGGATCTGTGCCCACAAGGAAACCAGTGATGTTATGGAAGAACAGGATTGGCAGTCCGGACTGTTCACAGAGCTGGATAAACTGCCCACCCTTTGCCGCACCCTGTGCAGTTATTGGTCCATTATTCCCAATGATACCAACAGGATGCCCGGCAATCTTCGCGTGCCCGCAAATGGTCTGCGCATCATACTCTGGCTTGAAGTCGAGAAACGCCGAACCATCCGCGATCCGAGCAATGATCTCGCGGCAATCATAAGGCTCCTTCGGATCGGCAGGCACCACACCGATTAATTCCTCTGCCGGATATTCCGGCTCGTCAAAGGCTAAAACGCCCGCTTGCTCCGTCCAGCCCAAACTCCCCATGATCTCGCGCGCAAGCCGGATCCCGTCGGCATCGTTTTCCGCCAGATAATCGCCCACACCCGAAACCTGCGTATGCATCTCTGCGCCACCGAGTTCCTCGTCCGTGGCAATCTCTCCGGTCGCTGCCTTCAACAAGGGCGGCCCCGCCAGATAGGTCGTCGCTTGCCCGCGCACCATCACGATGTAATCCGAAAGCCCCGGTTGATAGGCACCACCCGCCGTTGCCGAGCCATGCTGCATGGTGATCGTGGACAATTTCGCGGTGAAGGGCGGCACGATTACGCCTGTGGGGCTGCAGAAGAAGCTGCGAAGCCAAGAGATTGCGCGGGAAAACAAACTGCCAATCATAACGCTCGCGCAATCGGGCG
>RFUP01000667.1 GCA_009922885.1 Paracoccaceae bacterium | reverse complement strand
TGGTGATGGCGGGCCGTTTGTATGCGCGGCATTGGCGGGTTGTGCACTGTGGCGCGTGAATGGCGGGGAAAGGGTGGCACTGGCTGCATGGGCCAAGGGCAGCGTTGCACAAATAGCGTGAGGGTTTCACTGTTTGAAACCAAGGTGGTAGCAGACTGTCACGAGCAGTTGGCCCACCACGGAGTACAAGAAGCAGAACTGGCGTTTGTATAACTCGGCGTTGAAGCGGCGTGGTTCGCTGGCGATCTGGTTTGATCCTCGGATGCCTTTGCAGGCGGCTCCGACTGGCAAAACGGGCGTCAGCCTGAGTTCGGCGACTTCGCGAGCCAGTTCTTCTTGACGATGAAGCTGCTGATTGCAATGCCCCTTCGGCAGACGACCGGGGTGGTTGAAAGCCTCTTACGCTTGGCAGTGCTAAACCGCGACACGGCACTTGGTATGCCCGTCACACAGCCCGCAGGATAAGTCTGTCTGGGTCAAGGGGAAGCTCGACCTGCACCCGATTTGCGCAACAAGGCCGGCGCTGTACCAAACCTCCGGGTATGGGGCGTGGTTTTGGGTGTGGGAAACATCGTGTGCATCAGCCAATAGGTGGCGCATTGGCCCCCGGGTCGCCCCGCAGCGTGGTCTGACCCGACGCACCCGTGTAAACTGTTGCGACAGGTGTTTGCCCCATGTCGGCCCCTTGCCAAGGTTTGGCGGCAGCACGTCTGGAATGCCGGGGGCGGCCGGGCCCGCCATCTGGCCGCGCCGTTTATTGGCAAAGCTTGGCGTTCTTGCCAATTTGCATCTTAGACCGTGAACCTTGGACCTTAATGGAGCGGGTGAAGGGAATCGAACCCTCGTCTTCAGCTTGGGAAGCTGCGGCTCTACCATTGAGCTACACCCGCGTTGGCCTGCAGTTAAGACAGGGCGCCTGCGTCGTCAAGTGGGCTTTGGCCAGAAGGGGGGCAAATGCCCCCCTTTTGCGCGCGTTTTATGGGCAGATTTGACCTATTCCCAACCGTCGCCCCAACCTTAACCCCAATCTTAACCTCGGCGGCGGCGGCGGCCACCGCCTGCGCCATCGGCCTCGCCGCGGGTGTTGTAGTTTACCACCGGCAGGCTGACCACTTGGCCCAATTCGGGAAACGGGTCGGTGGCATGGGGAATGGCGTTGGCGTTTACAAAATGCTCTTGGAATTTCGGCTCGATCGCGGTTTCGACCTTGGTGATTTGGCGCACCGTGGCCTCGATCCCGCGGCGGGCGGCCAGATTGCACAGCGCAATGCGCGCGCCCGTACCGGCCGCGTTGCCCGCGCTGAACACCCGTTCCAGTG
>RFUP01000666.1 GCA_009922885.1 Paracoccaceae bacterium | reverse complement strand
TGCGGGGAGGCGCATCTCGCCCATTTCGGGGATCAGCATGGTGACTTGGAAGATGCCGCCGGGAGTGGGGTTGATCTGGGCTTCGGTGGTTTGCACCGGAGCGGGGGTGAACCACTCTTTGAGAAGGGCGGGTTCGGTCCAGCAGCGCCAGATCGCGGCGGGGGGAGCGGAGAGGTGGCGGTTAATCGAAAGCGTGGGCATGGCGGATCTCGCTTGGCGGGTGTTGGAGGGAAGCCTGCGCCTAAGGGGAGAGAAAAGAAAGGGGCTTTCGGAGAGAGGTGCGCAAGCCGGGTTTTCACCCTGCGCGGAGCCTCGTAGAGTGCGGCCATGACCCAGCCCCGATTCATCCATCTGCGTGTGCACACCGAGTATTCCCTCTTGGAAGGCGCGGTGCGTTTGAAGAAGCTGCCGGGCTTGGTGGCGGGCATGGGAATGCCTGCGGTGGCGGTGACGGATACCAATAACCTCTTTGCGGCGCTCGAATTTTCGGTATCGGCGCAGGGCGCGGGGGTGCAGCCGATTGTGGGCTGTCAGGTTTCGCTGGCTTTTCTGCCGCCCGATCCCACGGGCAAGCTCGTGTTGCCCGCGCCTTTGGTGCTTCTGGCGCAGAACGAGCGCGGCTACGAGAACCTGATGCGGCTGAATTCCTGCCTCTATCTCGATAAGGGCGGGCAGTTGACGCAGGTGACTTTGGAGGAATTGGAAGAGTTCTCCGAGGGCTTGATCTGCCTGACGGGTGGGGCGGACGGGCCGGTGGGGCGGCTCTTGCAGCAGGGTGCGCGGGAGAAGGCGCAGGCGCTTTTGGCGCGGTTCCAGCGGATGTTCGGCGACCGTTTGTATGTGGAAGTGCAGCGCCATCCGGGCGAGGGCGGCTTGCTGGAGGCGGAGCGACTGACCGAGCGCGGTTTCGTCGAGATGGCTTATGCGATGGACCTGCCTTTGGTGGCGACGAATGACGTCTATTTCCCGAAGCCCGATATGTACGAGGCGCATGATGCGCTGATCTGTATCGCGGAAGGCGCTTATGTGGATCAGCAGGGCCCGCGCCGGAGGTTGACGCCGCAGCATTACCTGAAATCGCCCGAGGAAATGGCGACCCTTTTCGCCGATCTGCCGGAAGCTTTGGAAAACACGGTGGAGATTGCGCGGCGCTGTGCCTTCGCCGCCTATAAACGCAAGCCCATTTTGCCGAAATTCGCGGATGACGAAGTGGTGGAGCTTCGCCGCCAAGCGCAGGAAGGCTTGGCCGAGCGCCTCAAGGTGATCCCGCATGCGGTTTCGGTAGAGGACTACGAGGCGCGGCTCGAATTCGAGTTGGG
>RFUP01000665.1 GCA_009922885.1 Paracoccaceae bacterium | reverse complement strand
TTCCCGCCCTCATGGCGCGCGCCGACCGCGCCCAAGTCCGCGCCCCCATGCGCGGCGTCGTCAACCGCATCCACCGCTCCACCCTAGGCAGCCTCGCTCGCCCCGGCGAAGACCTTCTGGAACTGGTGCCACTCGGCGACACGCTCCTCGTCGAGGCCTATGTCCGCCCCGCCGAAATCGCCTTCCTCCGCCCCGGCCTGCCAACGCGCGTGAAAGTCACCGCCTATGATTTCTCCCGCTACGGCGGGCTCGATGGCGAAATCGTCCGCATCGGTGCGGATGCCGTCAAACGCTCGGAACGCGCCGAAGAAGAGGTCTTCGTCGTCGAGGTTCGCACCACCGGAACCATTCTCGATGCCGATGGCGTTGCCGTTGAAATCATCCCCGGCATGGTCACGGAAACCGATATCCTCACGGGCCGGAAAACCGTGCTCGATTACCTCCTCCGCCCGGTGATCCGGGTGAAAGAGCGCGCTTTCCGCGAGTGATTACTTAAGAAGCGATCCCATGCGCCGCATCGCCAGCGCATACCCCTCCACGCCAAACCCCGCGATCACGCCTTCCGCACGCAGGCTGACATAGGAATGGTGGCGGAAGCTCTCGCGCTTGTGCACGTTCGAGATATGCACTTCCAGCACAGGCCCTTCGAAAGTGTGCAGCGCATCCAGCACCGCGACTGAAGTATGCGTCAGCGCCGCCGGATTGATGATGATCCCCGCCGCCTTTTCGCGCGCCTCATGGATCCAGTCCACGATCTGACCCTCGTAATTCGACTGGCGCAAATCGCTCTCCAGCCCGAATTCCGCCGCCACGCGCTTGCACTCTGCCGCCACATCCTCAAGCGTATCGCGCCCGTAGATCTCGGGCTGGCGCTTGCCGAGCAGGTTCAGGTTCGGGCCATTCAAAACGTAAACGGTGCGGGTCATGTCAGTCTCCTCGTCGCGGCCCGACGAAACACCGCCCCGCGCCCAAGCGCAAGCCCCTCATTTCTTCCACAAAAGCCCCAAGCGGTTCGCATGCCAACTGGCCTCCGCACGGCTCGAAATATCGAGCTTGCGATAGATCGCCTTGATATACCCCGCCACCGTGTTTTCCGTGAGGCCCAGCTCCGCCGCCACTTCCGCATTCCGCAGGCCGCGCCCGATCAGGCCAAGCACGTCGGCCTCCCGCTCGGTCAGAACCGACCCGTCGTCAGAAGCGCTCGCCGTATAGCGGAAATGCTCCATGATCCGCCGTGCGATCCGGGGCGAAAGCGCGGGCACGCCCTCTGCTTGCTGGCGCAACTGCCGCACCAGAACCGCCTCCGGCTGGTCTTTCAGC
>RFUP01000664.1 GCA_009922885.1 Paracoccaceae bacterium | reverse complement strand
TGATTAAACTCCTCGGGCGCGATCACCGAAAGGATCACCACGCCTCCCCCGGATTTCGCTGCCCTCATCGCCGCAAAACGCATCGCGTTCAGGCATTCCCGGCTGTCATCCAGCACGACCATGAATTTCCGCATGAAGTCTCTCCTTGGGGCGGATCATGGCGGAAGGCTTTCGCCCACGCAACGCTCCATTCGCAGAGGACGTTACACAATCGCTCCCCCGCGCAACCGCTCCAATAGCGCAGTTCCTTCGGCAAGAACCGTCACGCGATGCGCGTCAGCCATCCTGTCCCATGTCCGATACATCTGCGCCATGCGGGGATTTTTCTCGAACCGCGCACGGTGACGATCCAGAAAATGCCAGTAGAGCAGGTTGAACGGGCAGGCGCGCGGGCCTGTCTTATCTTTCACCTTATAGGCGCAGTCACCGCAGTAATCCGACATCCGGTCGATATAGGCGCCAGACGAGACATAGGGTTTCGAGCCGAGCATGCCGCCATCGGCAAACTGGCTCATTCCCAGCGTATTCGGTGCCTCAACCCATTCGAACGCATCGATGTAAACCGCCAGATACCAGCGGTGCACCTCTTCAGGAGAGACCCCCGCGAGAAGCGCGAAATTCCCCGTTACCATCAGGCGCTGGATGTGATGGGCATAGGCTGTTTCCCCGGTTTGGCCCACAGCCGCCCTGAGGCATGACATCTTGGTCTCTCCGCCCCAATAGGCGGCGGGCAACTCCGCGGATTGCTCCAACGCATTCCGCGTGAGGTAGTCCGGCCCCGTCAACGCCCAGATCCCGCGCACATACTCCCGCCAGCCGATGATCTGCCGGATAAAGCCTTCCGCCGAATTGATCGGCACCTTCCCCGCCTGCCACGCGGCTTCCACCCGCACGCAGACTTCTAACGGGTCCAGTAAACCGATGTTGATGTAAGGCGAGAGCAGCGAGTGATTGAGCGTCTGATCCCCCGCCAGCATCGCATCCTGCGTCTCGCCGAAATCCTTGAGGTGATGCGTCACGAAATGATCGAGCGCCCTCAACGCATCGGCCCGCGTCACCGCCCATTGAAACGGCCTCAACGCGCCGAAATGCGCCCCAAAACGCATCTGCACCAGTGCAAGCACCTCTTCCGTCACCGAATCCGGCACAAACCTCAAGGGGCGCGGGCGCAACATATCCGCCTCGGCGCGTTTGCGGTTGTCGTGGTCATAGTTCCACTGCCCGCCCGCAGGCTCTCCCCCCTCCATCAAAAGGCCCGTCTTCCGGCGCATCTCGCGGTAGAACCACTCCATGCGGAGCTGCTTGCGCCCCTCGGCCCAA
>RFUP01000663.1 GCA_009922885.1 Paracoccaceae bacterium | reverse complement strand
AGCAGATCAGGTGCGACTACGCCGTTGCGCCCCTCGACCAGCGCGCCCGCGAGATGGACCGCAAGTGGGGCGTGGACCGGCTGCCCGAACTCGTCAGCCCCGAGACCGCGCAGCGCTTCGGTTCGGCAATGGCGAAGCTGAATGCCGCGATCGATGCTGACGATCCGGAGGAATGCCTGACACGCGCGCAAGTTGTGATGCGCGGTTTCGAAGCGATGGACGCCGAAGCCGAAGCCGCAGGAGCGCCCAAGGCCAGCCCGCACGTCATCGAGGCCGAAATCGACGGCTGGCACTTCGGCATCCTGCCAGACCCGCAGCACTGGCCCGCCGTGGCCGAAGCCCGGCCCGACCTGACGTTGTTCACCATGCGCGAAATCGCAACGCTCCTGCGAACCGCGCAGATGCACCACCCGATGATCGAAGCCGCCAAGAAAATCGGCGAGGCCGAAATCATCAACATCAAGCCCCGCCTGGATGCCGCGTTCTGGGAGCGCGGCGATGACCTGCCGCCACTTTGAAAGGAGAACACCATGCTCGATGACCAACTTACAACCGCCTGCCTGCGCCGCGATGAAACCGCCTATCTGGCGGGCCTGAAATCCGTCGCGGACAAGGAAAACCGCCGAATGCGCCGCATCATGAACCCATCGTCATACGGCGAGCCGAAGGGCCGCACAGTCGGCCCGGCCAAGCATACCCGCGAAAAGGAGCGCGAACGGAACCGCAAGCGCATCCTGGCCGCGTTCCGGCCCGGCGAGGCCGTTAGCGCGGCGGAAATCGCAGAGCGCCTAGGCACGACGCCGCGCCGCATCGGTGGCGTCCTGTCGTGGCTGGCCCAGAACAATCACTTGATCCGCTACCAACCCGTTCATTGGGATGGAGCGAGCCTGTGGGGGCTTCCGAAATGAGGCAGTCCATCAAAGACCTCCTGCGCGATGGCCGGGCGTGGTCCGTGGACGAGATTTCCAGCCGCCTGCTTTTGCCCCTCGACCGCGTGCAGGCCGAGCTGCACCGCATGGACGATGACGGCGATGTGCTGATGCACGCGGGCTGGTATCGGATCGCTGAGAGGGCGCGTGATGCCGATTGATGCAGTCGAGGCATGGGCCAACGCCATTCTGGGACTTGGGGTCTCAGCGGCGCTTGTGGCGGCGCTACGGGCCATCGGGCTATGGGATGCGCCCGCGCTGGTCGTGAGCATCCTGTTCTTCGTCGCTAGCCTGACGCGGGCCTACGCCCTGCGGCGCCTGTTTCGCTGGTGGGAGGATAGGGCGTGAGATGCGATCTCTGCCAAGGCACAGGCCGCGCCTGGACGGTTAC
>RFUP01000662.1 GCA_009922885.1 Paracoccaceae bacterium | reverse complement strand
TTTTTTTCACTTCGGCGATAAAAAGTTTAAGGGCTTCTTCCCGGGCTGCCTTGAGGTGCTTGCAGATACGCTCGCCCTCTGGTTTATTATAAAGTCTCCGCATCCAATGTTCACAGGTGCAGTTGTTCTCAAGGATGCAACAGGTGTAATGCTTGCCGGGTTCGGACTGGCTGGACACCCGCCACATGACATAGGGGTGGCGAGAGCCGAGCTGCTCAAGCACGAACGGGGTGGTAGTACTCACGGATGCGTCGGAGGAGGGCTTCGCCGGTCTCCTTGTTGTTGAAGCGTTCAAGCAGGGTCGTTCCATTGTAGTTGGTCGTGATGATGGTCGGGCGCAGATTGCTGGTGCGTTCGTCGATGATGGCGAACAGGTCAGACTCCAGGCGTTGGGTCAGTCGCTCCTTCCCCAGATCGTCAAAGGCAAGCAGGGGAACCGAGCAGAAGAAGTCCAGTACCTGTCCGTGTTTGTGGTCGTCGAAGCCTTTCTCGTTCGCAGTGAAGTCGAAACGATGAACGCAGGCGTATCAGGCGCACAAGTCGCGATACAGCTATTGGCATCCTTACCGTCAATGCAGTCGCGGTTCTCGTTCTATCAGTGATCCTGGCCGGATCTGGTCGGGCCACGCGGCATCCGGCGCTGCGGCGGCTCTGGAGATTTCTGCACTGGTCTCGCTTTGGCACGGCGGAGCATCAGGGCCAGTCGGGAAAAGCTGTTCTGGGTATCCACTGCCTCGGACTGGCCGATGAAGCGGTCAAGTTCGTCCCAAATGCTCAATGCCTGATCCAGAACAGGATCAGACCCCTCGCTGTAGAGCCCCGCGCGCACCATGACTTCAGACTTCTCGTAAGCGCCAAGCAGCCTTCTCGCCTCAAGGATCATGGCATTCTCCTCGGCAGAAGCCGCTTCGGGCAAGCTGCGGGAAACGGAACGCAACAGGTCGATCGCCGGAAACCGCCCGCGCTCCGCGATCTTCCGTTCCAGCACCACATGGCCATCCAACACGCCCCTCAGGATATCGGCCACCGGGCTTTCCATATCCGAACCCGCAACAAGCACTGTGAAGACGGCCGTAATATCACCAGAGTGCCCAACCGAACCCGGGCCCGCGCGCTCGCAGAGCGACATGATGAGATGCGCCGTCGACGGCGGATACCCTCCGATCGACGCAGCTTCCCCCGATGCCACAGCAATTTCCCGGTGCGCTTCGGCGAAACGGGTGATGGAGTCGGCCAGAAGGAGCACCTGCTTACCGTCCTCACGGAAATGCTCTGCAACGGCCAGGGCGGCCCAAGCACATCGCCGCCGGACCAGCGGCG
>RFUP01000661.1 GCA_009922885.1 Paracoccaceae bacterium | reverse complement strand
GATGCGGGGAGTCAGTCTTTGTGTGGCGTTGATATCCATCGCATCGATACTCAGGGCGAAGTGGGTGAGTTGATCGCGCAAACTGATTGCGCCGTGCTCGCCATGAGCGCGGGCTTTATGCCCGCATACCAGCTGGCGTGTCAGGCGGGGGCAAAACTCGATTATGACGACGATCGCGCGGCCTTTAACTTGAGCGGCCTGCCCGCAGGGCTCTTTTTGGCCGGTAGCGTGAACAGCATGCACTCGCTGGATGCGGTATTGGCCGACGGTCGCAATGCCGCTCGCGCTGCGCTGCGGTTTATCGATATTTCGACCGACGATGACGAGTCCGTTGCCTGCGTTGTGCAGGTGAATCACCCCTGGCCCATCTTCCCGCACCCAAAGGGCAGAGAATTCGTCGATTTTGACGAGGACCTGCAAATCAAAGACATCGTGAACGCGACCCGACTGGGTTACCGCGATGTGCAACTGGTGAAACGCTATTCGACGGTGGGTATGGGTCCCTCCCAGGGTAGACATGCCGCGCTGCCCACTGCGCGCTTGGTGGCAAAAGCGACTGGTCGCACCGTGAGTGAAACTGGCGTCACCACGGCGCGGCCTCCGGTCAAGCCTGAGGCGCTGGGCCACATCGCTGGCCGACGAGGGACTGGACCTTCCGAACGTCAAGACGCTGGTCATGGTCTCCGGTGGCAGGAGCGCACAGAAAACGATCCAGCGGGCCAGCCGTGCGCTGCGGCGTAGCGAGGGCAAGAACGAGGCGTTCATCCACGACTTCAAGGACACCTTCCATCCGCTCGCTCAAGCCCACGCGAAGAAGCGGATCAAGTGCTACAAGGATCTCGGGTGCGCCATCGTATGAGTACCGCACTCACCGTCATCTCGATGGCTCTCATGCTCCCGATCTGCACCTTGGTCGGAGTCTTCGTAGGCCACAAACTCACCATCAAATCACAAGAAACCAATGAACCAAACAATCGTCGCCTGTGACCCAGGTGTGAACGGCGGATTCGCAGTCCACACCAAGGACGGCATCCTCCTGTTCCCAATGCCGGAATCGGTGCCGGACATGCACCAGCTACTGACCGGATTCAAGTTGGCCAATAGCCATCTCTGGATCGAGAAGGTGCCGAAGTTCGTGTCGAAGCTGACCCCGGCGGCAGCAGTCGCCACGCTTCACGAGAACTACGGCATCATCCAAGGACTGGCCTACTCTCAAGGCTACGCGCTCCACCGCGTAGAGCCACGGGTCTGGCAGGAACCCCTCGGACTCGGTGGCAGGAAGGCATGTGCCACCGGCCCCGAATGGAAGCGCAAGCTCAA
>RFUP01000067.1 GCA_009922885.1 Paracoccaceae bacterium | reverse complement strand
CAGCCAGCCCCTTAGCTCACCACCTAAATCATCGCGGTCAACCGCAATTCTCAAAGTCGCCTTTATGAAGTCGAGCTTGTCCCCGGTGTCGTAGCGACGACCTCTGAACACAACCCCTCTAACACCACCGGCAGCATCTGGGTCTTGTGCCGCAAACTGAAGGGCGTCAGTGAGCTGAATCTCTCCGCCGCGCCCGGGCTGGGTTTTCTCTAAGACCTCAAACATCTCGGGTCTCAGCACGTATCTTCCGATCACAGCAAGGTTTGAAGGTGCTTTGCCCGGCTCTGCAGGCGCGAGGGCCTGAAGCGAGGCTCTGGCGGCTTTGATGGCAGGCGGCACTTCGGGCGTTGTGCCGAGAGGTTCGGCGCGCGATGCCGCCACTTTGGAGCTAGGTACGGCTGGGGCGGAAGTGTCTTCGGGCAGGCCCGCATCGCCCGCGCGCAAGGGTTTCGCGGCAACGGGTGGCGCGGGTGGGGTCGCATCGCTGCGGCGGGCCCGGATAGAGGTGAAGGCAAGGGGCGATGCATCGGGCGCGCTATCGGGAACAGGCGCGGCCTCGGTCTGCTGTGTGGCCTCGGCGTCCTCGTCCAAGACCTGCTCAGGCGCAGCCTCGGCCTTGGTCTCGGCTGCGGGTTCAACAGATGGCTCAGGCAGCGAGGCTTCCTCGGGGGCAGGGGTATCCTCCGCCTCCGGTTCGGTAATTTCAGGCTCGGGAAGCTGCGCGATCCCGACCACGTGGATGGGCTGCAGATCCCGCGCAACGCTTTCCCCCTTGGGCAGGATCGACGCCGAAGCGCGGGTGAGGCCGAAGAAGGGCTCACCGGGGAAGAGGGTCTGGTCCGGCGTCGCCACGAAGCTGATCGGGGCGAAACCGTGGGACAAAGCGAAATCTTCAGCTTCCTCCAGCGTTTCTTTCGCTACCGCTGCGATATGCAGCGTGCCGCCTTCAAACGTCCAGTCATAGGCCAGTTCTTCGATCGTATAAGGCGTGGCTCCATCAAGCGCCAAGCGCACGTCGTGCTCGCCCGCATGGGGTTCGCTTTCCAGCGTGAGATATTTGATTTGCGCCTCGGGCAGCACGACTTTCGTGCGAATGCCCGAAGGATCAATTTGTTTTCCGGTTTCGAGCAGAACAGCCAATGCGCCGTTCAAATCTTCGGCTTCCAGCGAAACCTCACCCACCAAATGCCACCCCGCCGGCACACGGTGCAAAAGACCGATGCCGTCAAACGACAGGTTGAGTGCGAAATTCGGTTTCATAGGTCGTCGTTTAACATCCGAAGTGGCGCCGGAAAAGCATTCTGCATCCAGCGGGTTAACTATTAGCATTTTCCCGCCTAGGGGAAGATGCCTTCATTTTTCACCTCTTGCACGTGAAACTTCTTTCCCCACTTCTGGGTCAGGCCCCAATCGCGAAAGGATTTTCCATGCTTAAAGGGTTTTTAACCGCGCCTGCCTTGGCGGTTCTACTGACGCTGGCGGCCCCGCAGGCATTTGCCGAGGACCAGCGGCTCTTGTCGGTCAGCGGTGAGGCAACGGTCCAGCGGGCGCCGGATCAGGGCATTGTGCGCTTCGGCGTTGAAGCGCGGGCAAAAACGGCGCAAACGGCGATGGAGACGGTCGCGGGCAATATGACCGCGATCTTCGCGGCCCTCGAAGGCAAGGGTGTTCTCGCGAAGGATATGCAATCCTCGGGGCTTTCGCTTTATCCGATCTACCCGGATCGCAACTCAGGCGGTCCGGTCGAAGCGGAAGGCTTTGGCGCGTCGCTTTCGCTGGCAGTGGCGATCCGCGATCTGACGCAAGCAGGCGCGATTATTGATACGGCTTTACTTGCGGGCGCAAACCGGATGGATGGGTTGAGTTTCGGTTTGGCCGATCCCGATCCGGCCATGGACGAAGCGCGGGCATTGGCCGTGAAGAAGGCTTTGGCGCGGGCGCAAATTCTGGCCGATGCGGCGGGTATCACGCTTGGGCCAGTCCAGCGGATCCGTGATATCGACCACGGGCAGGGTCGGCCGATGCCGATGGCTGAAATGTCGATGAAGGCGTCTGTGCCTGTAGCCCCCGGCGAACTTGGGATTTCAGCGGGCGTCGAAATCGACTTCCTTATTGAATGAGAAAAGGCGGCACCGAGGTGCCGCCTTTCACTTTCTTTCGCCAGATCAGGCGGTTGCTTTAGTAAGAGCCTGATCCAGATCGCGGATCAGGTCATCTGCATCTTCGATCCCGATCGAAACGCGCACCACATTCGGTGCAGCCCCCGCCGCAACCTGCTGCTCGGGGGAGAGCTGGCGGTGGGTGGTGGAAGCCGAGTGGATGATGAGCGAGCGCGTATCGCCGAGGTTGGCAACGTGGCTGAAAATCTCCAGCGAGTTCACCAGCTTCACGCAAGCCTCGTAGCCGCCTTTCACCGCGAAGGTGAAGAGCGCGCCAGCGCCTTTCGGTGTGATGCGCTTTGCAGTGCCGTTCCACTTCGACGAGGGCAAGCCCGCATAGGTCACGAAATCAATCCGCGGATCGTTTTCGAGCCATTTGGCCACTTTCACCGCATTCTCGACATGGCGCTGCATCCGGAGCGAAAGCGTCTCGATCCCCATCAGCGTGTAATGCGCGCCTTGCGGGTTCATGGTCATACCAAGATCGCGCAGGCCGATGGCGATGCCGTGGAACGTGTAGGCGAGGGGCCCAAAGGTTTCGTGGAACTTCAGGCCGTGATAGGCAGGCTCGGGGGCCGAGAGCGAGGGGAACTTGTCGGAGGCCGACCAGTTGAACTTGCCCGAGTCGACGATGCAGCCGCCCGTGACCGTGCCATTGCCGGTCATATATTTGGTGGTGGAATGCACAACGAGCGTCGCGCCATGTTCGATCGGGCGGCAGAGGTAAGGCGTGGCCGTGGTGTTATCGACGATCAGCGGCAGGCCTGCTTTGTCGGCCACAGCGGCAACTGCGTCGAGATCGGTGACAACGCCACCGGGGTTGGCGATGGTTTCGCAGAAGATCGCACGGGTATCGCCGTCGATGGCGGCGGCAATCGCTGCGGGATCGTCAAAATCGACGAATTTCGCGGACCAGCCAAAGCGCTTGATGGTCTGGCTGAACTGGGTGATCGTGCCGCCATACAGGCGGTTCGAAGCCACCACATTGCGCCCCGGTGCCATCAGCGGGAACAGCGCCATGATCTGTGCGGCGTGGCCTGAAGAGCAGCAAACAGCGCCCACGCCGCCTTCCAGCGTTGCGATACGTTCTTGCAGAACGGCGACGGTGGGGTTCGTGAGGCGCGAGTAGATGTAACCCACTTCCTGAAGGTTGAAGAGCGCTGCGGCATGGTCTGCGTCACGGAACACATAGGCCGTGGTCTGGTAGATCGGCGTCTGGCGGGCGCCCGTGGCCGGATCGGGGCGCGCGCCCGCGTGGATTTGCAACGTATCGAAGCCATAGGCTGGAGTATCGGACATGGGTTCCTCCCTGAGTAAGTTGCCCTAGGGTGTAATCTGTGCCGAGGCACTGGGCAATCGTTCTGCGTTCTGTTCCAAAACACTGGGTTTCGAGATGATATTTTCGAGGTTCAGCTCCAAGTTTTAGAACAAAATCCTTCTCGATCTCGAATCGTTCCGGCTAAGGATTAGCCGCGATTGGGCGTTCCTGCCTTTGGTTGTGTCGCGAAAGCCGTGCCCATGACAACGGCGCATGCGGCGATCGTTCGCAAACAGGCGCTCTGGAGCCGCTTGATCCCCGACGCGCCTTGCAAACCCGACCACGTGCACATAGGTTCCGGCGCAATCCAACGGGGCGATGCCCGCGACAACAATGAGGACCAGCCATGCACATAGGTTCCGGCGCAATCCAACGGGGCGATGCCCGCGACAACAATGAGGACCAGCCATGGAAGCCTTCGGACAATTCGTTCCGCTAATTCTGATCTTCGGGATCATGTATTTCCTTCTCATCCGCCCGCAGCAGAAGAAGATGAAGGACCATCAGGCGATGGTCGCCGCTCTGCGCCGTGGCGATATGGTCGTGACCCAAGGCGGGATCATCGGCAAAGTCTCCAAGCTGAAAGACGACAACGAGATCGAGATCGAGATCGCTGAAAACACCCGCGTGCGCGTTGTGCGTGCGACTATCGCGCAAGTTCTGTCGAAAACCGAACCTGCTGCCTCCTGATCTCACTAGAGGAGGAGCCAAATGCTCCGGATCGATCTTTGGAAACGGGTGCTGATCTGGGGCATCTGCACATTGGGCGTTCTTCTGGCGATGCCCAACGCCTTCTACAGCCGCGTCGAGATGCATAACGACGCGGTTGCGGCTATTGAAAAAGGCGCGAGTGCCGATGGCTTGGCCGAACAGGCGGCTGCATGGCCCTCGTTCCTGCCTTCGGGCCTTGTGAACCTCGGCCTCGACCTGCGCGGTGGTGCGCATCTCTTGGCCGAAGTGCGGGTGGCCGATGTCTATCAAACCCGCCTCGAAGGCATGTGGCCGGAAGTGCGCGATCTCTTGCGCGAAGAACGCGCCAAGATCGGCACGATCCGCCTTCAGCCGATCACCGGGCCGGAACTGCGTGTTCGCCTCAACGAAAAGCCCGATATGGCCGAAGAGGCCGCCGCCCTCGTGCGCGGCCTCGCGCGTCCCGTGTCGTCGCTCAGCGCAGCGGGCGCGTCTGATATCGACGTCACAACCGATGGCGCGGATATCGTCGTGCGTCTCTCGGAAGCGGAAAAACTCGCGACCGATGACCGGACCGTGCAGCAATCCCTCGAAATCATCCGCCGCCGGATCGACGAGGTGGGCACCCGCGAGCCCACGATCCAGCGTCAGGGTGCGGACCGTATCCTGATCCAGGTCCCCGGTCTTGGCTCCGCTGCCGAACTGAAAGCGATCATCGGCACCACCGCGCAACTCACCTTCCAGCCCGTGGTGACGCGCACCAACAACGAGAATATGCCGGCAGGTGCGGGCAACGAGCTTCTGCCGTCGCTGAACGACGAGGGGCAGTTTTATGTGCTCGAACAGGCCCCTGTTGTGACAGGCGAGGATCTGGTTGATGCCCAGCCCTCGTTCGACCAGAACGGCCGCCCGGCGGTGTCGTTCCGCTTCAACCCGACAGGCGCGCGCCGCTTCGGGGATTACACCGCGAACAACATCGGCAATCCCTTCGCTATCGTGCTCGACAGCGAGGTTATTTCCGCCCCTGTGATCCAAGCGCATATCGCGGGTGGGTCGGGCATCATCACGGGGAACTTCACGGTTGAGGAATCCACGAACCTCGCCGTGCTTCTGCGTGCAGGTGCGCTGCCTGCTGGCCTCGATTTCCTCGAAGAACGCACCATCGGCCCGGAACTCGGTGCTGATAGTATCGCGGCGGGCCGCATTGCCATGGTCGTGGCGTTCCTCGCCGTGATGGGTTTCATGTGGGCGTCTTATGGCCTCTTCGGTTTCTTCGCCAACATCGCCCTGATGTTCAACGTGGCGCTTATCTTCGGCGCGCTCTCGCTCATCGGCGGCACGCTTACCCTGCCGGGTATCGCGGGCATCGTGCTCACGATCGGTATGGCCGTGGATGCCAACGTGCTTGTGTTTGAACGCATCCGCGAGGAACTTCGCACCGCGAAAGGCCCCGCACGCGCCATCGAACTGGGCTATGACCGCGCGCTCTCCGCCATCATCGACGCGAACATCACCACGTTCATCATCGCGACGATCCTCTTCATGCTTGGCTCCGGCCCTGTGCGCGGTTTCGCCATCACGCTCGGCCTCGGCATCGTCACGTCGGTCTTCACCGCGATCTGGGTAACACGCCTTCTCGTGGTGACGTGGTTCGAACGCCGCCGTCCCAAAACCATCGAGGTCTGACATGAGACTTAAAGTAGTTCCCGACCAGACCAATATCGACTTCTTCCGCTGGCAGAAGTTCACCTTCGGCGCCTCGGCTCTGGCCATGGTGCTCTCGGTGGTCGCGTGGCTGGTGATCGGCCTCAACTTCGGCATTGATTTCAAGGGCGGCACCACGATCCGCACCGAAAGCACTGCTGCCGTGGACGTGGGGGCTTACCGTCAGGCGATGCAGCCGCTGAATTTGGGCGATGTGTCGATCACGGAAGTTTTCGACCCCACCTTCGGCCCCGATCAAAACGTCGCCATGATCCGCGTTCAGGCGCAAGACGGCGAAGAGGCGGTGACGGCGGAGAAAATCCTTGCCATCGAAGAAGCCCTGAAAACGGTTGATCCCTCGATTACGTTTCCCTCGGTCGAAAGTGTTGGCCCGAAGGTTTCGGGCGAACTGATCCAAACCGCCATTCTGGCGGTTGGGGCTTCGCTCTTGGCCATCCTGATCTACATCTGGCTTCGGTTCGAATGGCAGTTCTCGGTGGGCGCGGTCTTGGCGCTTTTCCATGACGTGCTTCTGACAATCGGCATCTTCTCGGTGCTGCAGATCCGTTTCGATCTGGCCACCATCGCGGCTCTGCTCACCATCATCGGCTATTCGATCAACGATACTGTGGTGATTTTCGACCGCCTGCGCGAGAACCTCATCAAGTTCAAAGCCACGCCGCTGCGCGACCTGATGAACCTCACTGTGAACGAAACTCTTTCGCGCACGATCATGACCTCGGGCACCACCCTCGTGGCCCTCATCGCCATGCTCATTCTCGGTGGCGACGTGATCCGCGGCTTTGTCTTCGCGATCACTTGGGGCATCGTGGTTGGCACCTATTCCTCGGTCTACGTGGCCAAGAACATCGTGCTGATGCTGGGCGTAAAGCGCGATTGGTCGAAACCCACCGATGCAGGCCCCTCGGGCACGCAATTCGGCGGTGCGAATGTATGATGCGCTGAACGAGGCCCTGACCTACCCGGGCCTCGTTTGGGTAATTCTAGGGGCTTTCATCGCAGGGGCTGTGCGCGGATTTTCCGGCTTTGGCACAGCCCTTGTCTTTTTGCCTATCGCGGGATCGGTCATGCCGCCTGTCTGGGCCTTGATCGTGCTCACGGGTATGGACAGTTTCGGCCCGCTCCCCACACTCCGCCGCACCGTGAAATCCGCCAACCTGCCCGATGTCCGCCGCCTCTGGATCGGCATGGTCATCGCGCTGCCAATGGGCCTTATGGTGCTCACGCGGCTTGAGCCGGAAATCTTCCGCTACATCGTGTCGATTGCCGCGCTTCTGGTGCCGATGCTCCTCCTCGCAGGCCTCCGCTATAGCGGGCCGATGACGCCGTCGGTGATCTACGGGGCAGGGGGGATCTCTGGGTTCCTCGGGGGGGTCGCAGGCGTGCCCGGCCCGCCGGTGATCCTGCTTTACATGGCCTCGCCAAGCCCGCCTGCACTGATCCGCGCCAATACCATGATCTACCTCTTCCTCTTCGACCTGACGCTTCTGGCTTTCATCGCCGCGACAGGCCAATTGGAAACCGTTCCGGTGATGATCGGCCTTCTCATGGCTCTGCCCACGATGCTGGGCACCGTCGTTGGAACCGCTATATTCAATCCGGACAAGGCCCATATCTATCGCGGGGCCGGGTATCTTATCGTCATGGCCTCGGCGCTGCGTGGCCTTCCGATCTGGGGATAAATAATGAAACTAACCGAAGTGACCTTTTCCGATGCCGTGCCCGTGGATGGCTACGGACCGGGGTTTTTCCGCGTCGCAGGTCAAGTGCTGCAGGGCGCGGTCATTGTTACCGCAAGCCGTGCCGCTGAATGGCAAGGGCTGACTGATCCCGCGCCGCTTCTGGCCTTGGCGGGCGAGGTGGATGTGATCTTCCTCGGTATGGGCAAGGAAATCGCCCATGCCCCGAAAGATCTTCGCGCCGCCGTAGAAGCCGCCAACATGGGCCTTGAGGTGATGAGCTCGCCCGCCGCCTGCCGCACCTATAACGTGCTCGTCAGCGAAGGGCGTCGTGTGGCCCTCGCGGCCTTGCCTGTAGAAGCCGCCTGAGCCGATGTTTCGGGTTTGCCCGACGGGTAAGGATGCGGTAAGCGGCATGTGATGGAACTGATCGTCGAAAACCTCAGCGTGGCGCGTGGCGGGATTGCCGTGCTGGAAGGCGTGTCTTTCCAGCTTTCCGCAGGTTCGGCCCTTGTTCTGCGCGGGCCGAACGGAGCAGGCAAAACCACGCTTCTGCGCACGGTCGCGGGCCTACAGCCGCCGCTTGCGGGTCAGATCAACCTTGACCGCGACGCCATGGCCTATGCCGGGCACGCCGACGGTATCAAGGCCCCGCTCACCGTGCGCGAGAACCTGCAATTCTGGGCCGATGTGTTCGGCTTCTCCGCAGGTATCGACGCCGCGCTCGACGCCTTCCAACTCGCCCCCCTGATCGACCGCCGCGCGGGTAATCTCAGTGCAGGGCAGAAGCGGCGCTTGGGTCTGGCGCGGATGCTCGTCACGGGCCGCCGCGTCTGGGTGATGGACGAACCTACTGTTTCTCTCGATGCCGCCGCCGTGGCGATGTTCGCAGCCGCCGTGGAACGCCACCTCGCAGAAGGCGGCATGGCGCTTCTGGCCACCCATATCGACCTCGGCCTCCCCTCGGCACAGATGCTTGACGTCGGCGGCTTCAAAGCCAAAGCCCCGAGCCTCGATGACTTCGACGAGGTGTTCCTGTGATCGCCATGCTTCGCCGGGATCTGGCGCTCGCAGTGCGGGCAGGGGGCGGGTTCGGCCTCGGCCTCGCGTTCTTCCTGATCGTTGTCACCCTCGTGCCCTTCGGCGTTGGCCCCGAAGCGGGGCTTCTTTCCAAGATAGCGCCCGGCATCCTCTGGGTCGGCGCACTTCTCGCCTGCCTCCTCTCGCTCGACCGCATCTTCGCGCTCGATTGGGAAGACGGCTCGCTCGATCTTCTGGCCACGGCCCCGCTGCCTCTCGAAGGCCTCGTCAGCGTGAAGGCACTGGCGCATTGGCTGGTCACGGGTCTGCCCTTGATCATCGCCGCCCCGCTTCTCGGCGTGCTCCTGAACCTGCCCGCCGCAGGTTACGGCCCGCTGACGCTTTCCTTGGCACTCGGCACGCCCGCGCTCTCAGTCATCGGCACTTTCGGTGCCGCGCTTACTGTGGGGATCAAGCGCGGCGGCCTGCTGCTCTCGCT
>RFUP01000660.1 GCA_009922885.1 Paracoccaceae bacterium | reverse complement strand
TGATGGCGAACCAGTCATCGGCCACGGCGTTGTAGCCCGTGCGAACGGGATTGACCGAAACCACCCGCGCGCCGCGCGCTTTCAGCTTGCCGATGCCCATCTTGATCGGGTTCGAATCGTGGTCTTCGGCAACCCCGAAAAGCAGGAAGAGCTTGGCGTGATCCCAATCGGGCGAGCCGAATTCCCAGAAGGCCCCGCCCATCGTGTAGATGCCGGCAGCCGCCATGTTGACCGAGCAGAAGCCGCCGTGGGCGGCGAAGTTTGGCGTGCCGAAGTTTTGTGCCCACCAGCCCGTGAAGCTCTGCGACTGGTCGCGGCCCGTGAAGAAGGCGAGCTTTTCGGGGGCCGTTTCCCGCAGGGGCTTGAGCCATGAGGTGGCGAGCGCAAGCGCTTCATCCCACGAGATTTCTTCGAACTCGCCCGAGCCACGCGGGCCCACGCGCTTCAGAGGCGCGCGGAGGCGGGAGGGGGCGTTGACCTGCATGATCCCCGCCGAGCCTTTGGCGCAGAGAACACCCTTGTTGATCGGATGGTCGCGGTTGCCTTCGATATAGGCGACGCGCCCGTCTTTCAGGTGCACATTGATGCCACAGCGGCAGGCGCACATGTAGCAGGTGGTTTTCTTGACCTCGTCGGAAACCTTCGGCGAGGTGTTGATCTTGGGTTGGTTCATGGCGCTCTCCCTGTGCCCTATCCTGCCGTGCTGAGCATCGTGCGCGCAATCCCGAGCGCCGCGAGAGCGATCAGGAGCGACAAGCAGACGGGGCGGTAGTATTTTTCGAATTTCGGAGTGAAGAAGGCGCGACCGAGAAGCACGCCCGCAGTCATCGGGATGGCAAGGGCGGCGGCGCGGATTGCACCTGTGCTGGTCATGACGCGGAGCGCCACTTGCCACAGAAATGTCAGGCTCCCGCCGATGAGGATCACCAGAATAAGCGATCCGCGCACCGTGGCTGGCGGCAGTTGGCGCGCAAGGGTGTAAAGGGCGATCACCATGCCGCCGATGGAGGCGACGCCTGTCACGAAGCCCGAAAAGATGCCAGTGGCCGTCGTGGCAAGGGTGGAGCCGGAGACAGGCAAGCGCAAGCGCAAGAGTTGCGCGAAGGCAAGAAGCGCGATGAGGCTTTGTGCCAGAAGACGGGAGGCGTCAGGTGGCATGGATGTGGTCAGCATCAGTCCAAGCGGCGTGCCGATCAGAGCCCCGATCTGGAGTTGCAAAACCATTTTCTTGTCCGCAGCACCAAAGCCCCCGCGCACCAGAAACGCGGAAGCCAGCAGTTCAAGGAGCACGCAAACCGGCAATAGCTCCACAGGCGGCAG
>RFUP01000659.1 GCA_009922885.1 Paracoccaceae bacterium | reverse complement strand
TGGGCCTGCAAACGGTCCACCCGCACACGTTCGGAATTGGTGAAATCGGTGGTCACCGGGATAAGCCGTGCCACGCCCATCTCCACCGCTTTTTCCACGATAAAATCGGTGCGCGCCTTTTTCACAGGAGCAAAAAGCAGCCAGAGGTCCGGCGCCGCACCCTGCACCTTGGTTTGTGCCTCGCATTCCAGCACGCCCCCGCGCTTTCCCGCATCCGCCACCCGCGCCAACCACTCGCCATCCTGCCCGTTGAACAGAAGCACACCCGCCCCTTCGCCCAGTCGCATCACCCCGAAAAGGTAATGCGCTTGGTCGCGGTCGAGGTTAACCGTTTGCCCCTTCCCCAGAGGCTGGTCTACATGGAGGCGAATTTTTGCGTCAGTCATGGGTAGCACGATATGACCGGAACCGGGAAACTGCCAGAGGGCCAAGTGGCCGATGCCGTCAAAGGCAATTGGGTGGATCACTATGCGCCCGCGTGGGCCCGCCCCTACCTGCGCCTCTCCCGCGCGGATCGCCCCATCGGCACTTGGCTCCTCCTTCTGCCCTGCTGGTGGTCGCTCCTCCTCGGCATCCTGCACGACGGCCAAGCCCGCCTGTTCGACCTCTGGATCTTCGTCGCTTGCGCCGCAGGCGCCTTCCTCATGCGCGGGGCGGGCTGCACCTGGAACGACATCACCGACCGCGAGTTTGATGCGCAGGTGGCGCGGACCCTCTCGCGCCCGATCCCGTCGGGGCAAGTCAGCGCCAAAGGGGCCGCGGCATGGATGATCGCCCAAGCGCTGATCGCCTTCGCAATCCTCCTGACCTTCAACTCGAACGCCATAATCCTTGGCGTGATCTCGCTCCTGCCGGTTGCCATCTATCCTTTCGCCAAGCGCTTTACATGGTGGCCGCAGGTCTTCCTCGGCATCGCCTTCAACTGGGGCGCGCTTCTGGCATGGGTCGCTCATACCGGCAGCCTCGCGCCAGCGGCGATTGTCCTCTATGTCGCGGGGATCGCCTGGACACTGTTCTACGACACGATCTACGCCCACCAAGACACCGAGGACGACGCGCTGATCGGCGTCAAATCCACCGCCCGCCTTTTCGGCGAGGCCTCGCCGCGCTGGCTGCGGCGCTTTCTTGTCGCCACCGTGGCCATCTTGGGCGTTGCGACCCTTCTTGCGGTAATTGATCGCTCCGTTCTTTCCTTGGTGCTCGCTCTAGGTGGCGTCTGGGCCTTTGGCTGGCATCTTGCATGGCAACTTGGCCGCTTTGACCCCGACTCGCCTGAGCGTCTCTTGATGCTCTTCAGGTCCAACCGTAATGCTGGCCTGAT
>RFUP01000658.1 GCA_009922885.1 Paracoccaceae bacterium | reverse complement strand
GCAGATGGCACCTTCGCCGTCACCGCCGATGTGGCAGACGCCGGTGGCCTCGATGCGCCGCAAGCCAGCGCGTCCTTGGTGGTCGACCAGACCCCGCCCACCATTGCGATCACCTCTCTTGGCGCGGGCCTCGACGATGTGCTGAATGCCGCCGAACAGGCCGCAGGCATCACCGTTTCCGGCACCACCAACGCCGAAGACGGCCAGACGGTGACTGTTTCGGTCAATGGCGTTTCCATTGAAACCACGGCCTCCGCAGGCGCATGGTCCGCCGCCTTCACAGGTGCCAATCTCGCTGGGATTGGTACTGTCGAAGGCACCTCTGTTGCTGTAACCGCCGATGTCTCCGACGCGGCAGGCAACGCCGCAGCGCAAGCCTCCACCACTCTCGCGGTCGACACCGTCGCGCCCACCGTTGTGCATCTCCTTGGCGACGAGACGGTCATCAACATCGCGGAACGCGCGGCAGGCCTCACGCTCACAGGCTCCACGGGCGCTCCGGATGGGGCAACCGTTCTGATCGAGTTCTTCGACGCTGGCGGCGCAACCGTCGGCACCGCTTCGGGCACCGCCACTGCGGGCACCTATAGCATCGCTGTTGCGGCGGGCACTCTTGCAGGCCTTCCCGATGGCGCAACGCTCACCCTGCGGGCCAGTGCGGCAGATGCGGCGGGCAACGTCGGCGAGGATACCGAGACCATCACCACCGACTTCACCGCTCCGGCCGTCGCCCTCGATGCGCTTCCAGAGTTCCTCAATCTCGCATCCACTGCCTCCGACCAGACCATCACCGGCACTGCCGAAGCGGGTGCCTCGGTCGTGGTAACGGTGAACGGCGCGGCACTCGCGCCTGTCACCGCAACGGGCGGTGTATGGTCTGTGACGATCCCCGCCAATGATGTCCAAGGCCTGCCGGATAATTCGACGATCACGGTTTCCGCCGTGGCCACCGATGCCGCTGGCAACCCCTCAGCCGCCGCTGAAGGCACCTTCAAAACCGATTTCACCCCGCCCACGATCACGCTTTCCGGGCCGGAAGGCACGCTGGTGCTCGGCCTCGCGGATCTGGAGGAAGACGGCAACGTCGACGGCACCACCGATCTTCCCGATGGCGCAACCATCACAGCGGAATTTCTCAATGCTGGCGGCACAGTGATTGGCACGAAAACCGCCACCGTTACTGGCGGCGCGTTCGACGTGCTCTTTACGTCGGCTGAACTCAAGGCACTCTTGGCCGATGGCCAAACCTACACCGTCCGCGCCAGCGGTGCAGATGCGGCAGGCAACCCCGCCTCCAGCGAATTCGATTTCGACACCGACT
>RFUP01000657.1 GCA_009922885.1 Paracoccaceae bacterium | reverse complement strand
CAAGGTACTCAAGGTTTACAGGGCTTACAAGGCGTACAGGGTGTACAAGGCACACAAGGCACACAAGGCATACAAGGTTTAGATGGATTGTTTGCTGGTCAAGGTGTGCAAGGACCACAGGGTAATCTAGGCGTACAAGGCTTCCAAGGTTTGCAGGGTATACCAGGTGAAGTAGCCGCTCAAGGTATACAAGGTCCTATAGGTAGTGGTATACAAGGTATTCAAGGTATACAAGGCTTAGACGGACTATATGCCGCACAAGGTATTCAAGGTGTAATAGGTCCAGTTGGTAATCAAGGTATACAAGGTACTCAAGGTATACAAGGTGTGCAGGGTACACAAGGACAACAAGGCGAACGCGGTATACAAGGTGTACAAGGTCGTCAAGGGTTGCAAGGTCCGCAGGCTAGCCAGGGTACTCAAGGTATACAAGGCTTGCAAGGTAACTTTGGCGAAGATGGAGATCAAGGCCCACAAGGTATACAAGGTATACAAGGTGGACCAGGTATACAAGGTTCAAAACTAAACTATCGCGGTAACTATAGTGGCTTTAGCTTCTATAAAACTGATGATGTAGTATTTTATGATGGTAGTAGTTTTGTAGCTATATACCAAGGTAATTTTGGTGAACAAGCTCCTGAATTTAGTCCAGGCGTAGTAAATACTACATACTGGGGTAGATTAACAAGTCAAGGTGTACAAGGTTTACAAGGCTTAGACGGTGCCTATGCTGCTCAAGGTGTACAAGGTAATGATGGAGCACAAGGTGCTAGTGGATTACAAGGTGTTCAAGGTTTACAAGGCTTACCAGGCAGCTTTGCCGCACAGGGTGTACAAGGTCCAGCAGGACCAGTTGGTCCACAAGGTGAGCAAGGTATACCAGGTGAATATGCTGCAATGGGCTTGCAAGGTATACAAGGTGATCTAGGTCCGCAAGGTTTAGCTGGTCAGGGTATACAGGGCATACAAGGTAACTATGGACGTCAAGGTATACAAGGTATACAAGGTTTAGAAGGCCCACAAGGTGTACAAGGTAGATTTGGTCCACAAGGTATACAAGGTATACAAAGTTTACAAGGACCACAAGGTCCACAAGGTAATTTAGGTTTAATTGGACTAACTGGCCCACAGGGTATACAAGGCACTCAGGGACCACAAGGAACCCAAGGCGTACAGGGTACACAAGGTACACAAGGCGTTCAAGGTACACAGGGTACACAAGGACCACAAGGTCTACAAGGTGTTCAAGGTACTGCAGGTTATATAGGTGCTGATGGTGTACAAGGTGTTCAAGGTACTGCAGGTTATATAGGTGCTGATGGT
>RFUP01000656.1 GCA_009922885.1 Paracoccaceae bacterium | reverse complement strand
TTCTGGAAGCGATGAAGATGGAGCATACGCTGGTTGCGGGCCGGGATGGCGTGGTGGCGGAAGTGCTCGTGGAGGCGGGTGCGCAAGTGGAAGCGGGGGCGGCATTGATCCGGCTTGAGGAATGATCACGCTGCACCATGTGCCGCAATCGCGTTCCATGCGGGTGCTGTGGCTTTTGAACGAGTTGGATGTGCCGTTTGCGGTGCGGGTGCATCCCTTCGACAAGTCCTTGCGGACGCCCGAATATCTGAGCCTCTCGCCTGCGGGTCGGGTGCCTGCTTTGGAGATCGATGGCGAGCGGATGTTCGAGAGCCTCGCGCGCGCCCTCGCTCACGGCCACACGGCGCTCCAGAGGCGCCCAAAGGCTGAACCCCATTGCAGGCTCCCCCGCAAACCTGCCAAGCTCCAGAGCCGCCAGAGCGTCCGACCCCACGTCCTCCCCCACCTCCGGCAAAAGCCCGTCCAGATCGCGGGCAATCAGCCCCGTATCCACTTCGCCGCGCCCGAAGCCCTGATGCCGCGCCAAACGGGCCAGAAAGCCGAGGTTCGTCACCGTCCCGGCCACTTCCGTCTCTTCCAAAGCCTTCGCCAACATCCCCAGCGCCATATCCCGCGTCGCCCCGTGCACGATCACCTTGGCGATCATCGGATCATACCACGGGCTGATCGCATCCCCCGAACGCACGCCCGTATCTGCCCGCACGCCCGCCGGAAACGCCAGATGCGCCAAACGCCCTGTCGCGGGCAGGAAGCCCGCAGGCACATCTTCGGCATAAAGCCGCGCCTCGAAGGCATGGCCCCGGATCGACAATTCTTCTTGGCATTTCGGCAAAGCCTCCCCCGCCGCCACGCGCAATTGCCACTCCACCAGATCAACACCCGTGATCGCTTCCGTCACCGGATGCTCCACCTGCAAGCGCGTGTTCATCTCCATGAACCAGAACCCGTCCTCGCGAAGCCCCCCCGAGCCATCGACGATGAACTCGATCGTCCCTGCCCCTTTGTAGCCGATGGCCTCCGCGGCCTTCACCGCCGCGCGCCCCATGGCCGCCCGCACATTGTCCGGCATCCCCGGCGCAGGCGCTTCCTCGATTACCTTCTGGTGGCGCCGCTGCAACGAACAATCCCGCTCGAACAGATGCACCGCCTGCACGCCATCGCCAAACACCTGCACCTCGATATGGCGCGGTTTCTGGATGTATTTCTCGATCAAGACGGCCGGATTGCCAAAGGCGGTCCGCGCCTCACCCTGCGCGCTTTCCAAAGCGTCCGCGAAATCCGCCGCCCGCTCCACCAGCCGCATCCCCTTGCCGCCGCCGCCCGCC
>RFUP01000655.1 GCA_009922885.1 Paracoccaceae bacterium | reverse complement strand
CGAACCCGCGACCCCCGGCGTGACAGGCCGGTACTCTAACCGACTGAGCTACAACCGCGCGTGAGGGGTCGTTTAGGGGGTCCGGCAGGCCGCGTCAAGGCCCGAAGTTGCCGGATTTGACGCAACGATAGATTCCCTTCTCAGGCTAGCATGTGCAAAGGAAACACCATGAACTATGAGCCTGGGAGGAGAGAGCCGTGGCAAAAGATGTGGGTGCGTTGAACCTCGAACGAATTGCGCTGGATTTGCATGACGATGGCGTACTGGTGGCGACGCTGAATCGACCAGAAAAGCGCAATGCGCTGGATGCCCAGACGGTGGACGAGTTGGTGGAACTCTTCGTCACCATCCCGCGTGCTGGCGTGCGTTCGGTTGTTCTGGCGGGTGCGGGCGATCATTTCTGCGCGGGTCTCGATCTGGTGGAACACCACAAGGAAGACCGTTCTCCGGCGGAATTCATGCATCTTTGCCTGCGCTGGCACGAGGCGTTCAACAAGATGGAATACGGCGGCGTTCCGGTGATTGCGGCGCTTAAAGGCGCTGTTGTGGGGGGTGGGCTGGAACTGGCTTCCTCGGCGCATATCCGCGTGATGGACGAGAGCACCTATTTCGCGCTGCCCGAAGGCACGCGGGGGCTTTTTACTGGCGGTGGCGCGACCATCCGCGTGCAGCAATTGGTGGGCAAGGCCCGCATGATCGACATGATGCTGACGGGGCGCGTGTATAAGGGCGCGGAGGCCGTTGAAGTGGGTTTGGCGCAATACCGCGTGGAAGATTCGATGGCCCGTGCGATGGAACTGGCGCGCCGGGCGGCGGAAAACCTGCCTTTGACGAATTTCGCCATCTGCTCGGCGATCAGCCATGTGGGCAATATGTCGGCGCTGGATGCCTCTTATGCGGAATCGGTGGTCGCGGGGATCGTGAACACGCAACCCGACGCGCGCGGGCGCTTGGAGGCCTTTGCCAACAAGACGGCGGCGCGGGTGCGGCCCGGTTCCTAAGAACGGGGATCAGAAGAAAATATCGTCCAGATCGCCCGCGTCAGATGATGCGGGCGTTTCTGTTTGTGGTGCTGGCGCGAAGGTTTCCGTTTGCTCTTCCGGCTCAGCGCTATCGGCGAAGTGCGCAAGGGCTTGGGCATGCACCCGGCGTTCGCTTTCCATTGTATAGAAGCTGAACAGAGCCTCCAGAGTGTTCCAGAGCGCAGGATCGCTCTGAAGCGCACCTGAGGGCATCGGGAGCGCCTCGGCACTAAAGCGGAGGGTCTGGGTGGTGGACCGGGTTTCCGCGAGTTTGACGAGGAAATGCGTGAGGAGCGAATGGGCGCGGCCAATCTGCTTGGGTAGATT
>RFUP01000654.1 GCA_009922885.1 Paracoccaceae bacterium | reverse complement strand
CCGAAGAAGAACGTGGTGGCGGTGAGGATGAACATGGTGGTGTAGGCAACGGGGTGTGCCTGACCGGTTAACAGATCGCGCGCGAGGGTGGGGGCGTCGGTGAAATAGAAGACCCACGCGCCACCTGTAGCGAGGCCGATGAGGAGCCACAGGGTCCACTTCGTGAGGCGCAAACGGGCCTTCCGGACATCCCATTTCTTCTGGTGATGGAGCCGGAGGCGGGCGTTACGATCCCCCTCAACCCACCGTTCTACAAGGATAAAAAGGTCGGTCCACACGGTCTGGGGGCAGGCGTAGCCACACCAGACGCGGCCCGCAGCGGAGGTGAAGAGGAAGAGGCCAAGCCCCGCCATCACAAGCAGGCCCGCGATGAAATAGAACTCATGGGGCCAGATTTCGATCCAGAAGAAGAAGAACCGACGATTCGCCATGTCGACGAGCACCGCCTGATCGGGGAGAGAGGGGCCACGGTCCCACCGAATCCACGGGGTAATGTAGTAAATCCCAAGGGTGACAATCATAATCAACCATTTGAGATTACGGAACTTTCCCGACACGCGGCGCGGGAAAATCGGCTCCCGCGCGGCATAGAGGGAGGGCGGTGCTTCAGGGGTCGTGGACACGGATTCACTCCGGAAAAATGAGACTTCTCGTTGTGGCCCTTGTGCCCTGCCCCGCGGAGCGGAACATTGACCTGCATCAAATTCTACATTTTTGGTTCATGTTCAGCGCGGAGGGGGCGGATTCGCCCAAACCCCGTTTCCGAAGTGTATGGATTGCGTCTGGATTGCGTATGGCAAGCGTCATGACGTTGGGGAGGCTGTGGAGCTCCTCCCCGCATCACACTTTAAGGTTGATTTCAGCCATCAATCACACCCATACCTGCTTTGATGTATTTTTGAGGGTGTTCCGAAAATGACCAACTTAAGAGTCAAACGATTCGACGATGAAACAATTTTGAGTCTCTTTGGCGCGCAAGCCGCTGAGGACGACAAACCGGACCAACTTAAATCATATTACATAAAGAATAAGGCCTATGACCGCGCCAGAGCCAATATCCCCCTAAGAATCATAGTAGGCCACAAGGGTGTTGGAAAAAGTGCACTTCTAAAAATGTTGTATTTAGAAGACACGTCCAACGACACCCTTTCAATCTGGCTGCAACCCAACGACCTTGCTAGAACTTGGTCAGTTCAAGGGAGTTTTGTCGAGAAAGTTGAAGGCATAAAACGCAACATCATCTCGATTATCGCTGAAAAATCATTCGACAAACTTGAAATATTCGGAAAGGAAGTTTCTTCAATTTTTTCTGGGGTTAAACCATATGCTGCAGGATCATAACCTGTCTC
>RFUP01000653.1 GCA_009922885.1 Paracoccaceae bacterium | reverse complement strand
CCGGCATGCACTTCCACGTTTCGCTGCCAGACGCCTCCGGCAAAAACGTGTTCGCTGATCCGGCGGAGGGCACTTGGGCGCCGAAGCTTCTGCACGCCTTGGGCGGCCTCCGCGCCACGATGGGCGAAGCGATGCTGGTTTTCGCGCCGCATCTCAATTCGTGGCGGCGGTTTGCCAACCAGAGCTACGCGCCGGTTTCGACGAATTGGGGGGTAAATAACCGCTCCGTGGCGCTGCGCATTCCCGAAGGCCCGGCGGTTTCGCGCCGGATCGAGCATCGCCCCTCGGGCGTGGATGCGAACCCCTATCTGGTGGCGGCGACGATCCTTGCAGGCCTCCGGAAGGGGCTGAAAGAAGGTATTGATCCGGGCCCGGAAACCACCGGAAACGGCTATGACGGCGCAGAGGAAAGCACGATCCCGCGCGATTGGGCCTCGGCGATCAAGGCGGCAACCGAGTCGGAGTTCCTGAAAGAGGCGCTCGGCGAAGAGATGCACCGGACGTTTACGGCTGTAAAAGCCGCCGAATACGCCCGCGTGGCGCGCACCATCGCGGATGTGGATTACGACCTTTACCTGCACGTGGTGTAAGGCTCAGGCTTCGAGTTCGGCGTCCCAGTAGAGGTAATCCATCCAGCTTTCATGCAGGTGGTTCGGCGGAAACCTGCGGCCATGGTTCTGCATTTCGGCAGGGCTTGGCTGGCGCGGCGGGCGGCGGAGCGAGAGGCCGGAGGAGCGGAGCGTTTTCGAGCCTTTCCGCAAGTTGCAGGGCGAACAGGCCGCCACCACGTTTTCCCAACTGGTGATACCGCCATGGGCGCGGGGGATAACGTGATCGAAAGTGAGATCGCCTTTCGCGCCGCAATACTGGCAGCAGAATTGGTCCCTCAGAAAAAGATTGAAGCGCGTGAAGGCCACGCGCTTCTGGGGTTTGACGTATTCTTTCAGCACGACGACGGAGGGGATCCGTATGGTGCAAGAGGGGCTTCGGACGACCTCTTGGTATTCGGCGAGGATATGCACCCTGTCGAGGAACACCGCCTTCACGGCTTCCTGCCAAGGCCAGAGGCTCAAAGGATAATAGGAAAGCGGGCGGTGATCGGCATTCAGGACCAGCGCGGGATGGTTCCGCAAACTGATCGGATCACGCACAAACTCGGTTCTGAAGTCCCCATCCATCACAGGTATCGTCTCCCTGCCCTGTCTGCCGGTGGCACCAGAGCGGGAGGCCCCCGCCCCGTCCGTTAGCATAGACTATATATCGTGGTTCGTAGGGAGCAAGCCCCACATCATCTGGCGTGTGGATAAGGGGGCAAGGTGACAGGGATGTGACGAAAGTTAAGGCGGCGGG
>RFUP01000652.1 GCA_009922885.1 Paracoccaceae bacterium | reverse complement strand
GGCGGCGCCGGGGCGCGCAGGATCTAGCGCAAAGCTGACCTGATAGGGGAAATTGGCCAGCGCATCTACAGCGCCGGTAAAATCACCGCGATCGATCAACACGATCGACATCAGCGGCTTTGCTTCGGGGTTTTCGAAATTGTTGGCGTAAAGATAAAGTGCGGCGGGCGGCGGCGGGGTTTGACCCACGCTGGGCAGGCGCGAGGACAGCGCCGGCGGGGCTGCGGCCACCATCACAGGCGCCGCAGCTGTGGGCGCGGGCACTTGGGCCATGGGCGCCGGCAGGGCCGCGTCGGTGCTGGCCTCTTCGCCCATGGGGGCTGTGGGCTGATCTGGGGGCGCCAATTCGGTGCTGGCCTCGGGGCGCGCGGGCGTATTGGTGTCGATCACGGCTTGGGTGGGCAGCTCTTGCATCAGGCGCGGCGCGGCGGGCGCTTCGATCATCGGGCCCGTTTGCGCCACAGAGGGGCGCTCCGCCGCAGCTGGCGCTGGGGCCATGGGCTGTTGGGCAACGCTGGGCTGGGTGGCCACTGGTGCAGGTGCGGGTGCTGGTGTGTCAGCAGGCGGCGGAAGGGCGTTGTCGCCCGCCATTTGCGGTGCGGCATCGGGGCTGGGCTGTTGCGCGGGCGCGGCTGTGCCTTCGGTTGTAGCGGCGGGCGTATCTGCGGGCGCCGCTTCGGCTGCGTCTGCGTCTGCGGTATCGGCGGCAGGCGCCTTGGCTGCGGCACTATCGGGCCCAGGGTTGCTTGGGCTTTGAACCTGTGCCTCGGGGACCGGCGCATTTGCCAAAGGTGCCCCGCGCGGCCCCACCCAAACCGAAGCCGCACCCAAGCCCGCCACCGACAGCACGCTGCCAACCACCAAACCACCAAAAAATCCGCGCACCATGGACAATATTCCTTTGTTTACCGGCACCCCAGGCAGCCCCCACCCGGATCCTTGCGCCACTTTACGCCATCTCTCAGCAAAACCACAGACGATGCGTGGCTTGACCTTGCGGCGCAAGACTGAACAAGTATACCGCGAGCAACACGCGGGCCTCCAGACCCGAATAAAGGAAAAGACTGGTCTGATGCTACTCTTGATCGATAATTACGACAGTTTCACCTATAATTTGGTGCATTACTTGGGCGAGTTGGGCGCAGACACCCTGGTGCGCCGCAACGACGCACTGGATGTGGCCGAAGCCCTGGCCATGAAACCCGAAGGTATTTTGCTTTCGCCCGGGCCCTGCGACCCAGACCAAGCTGGCATCTGCCTAGAGCTGACCAAGGCCGCGGCCCAGCACGCGATCCCGCTGATGGGGGTGTGTCTTGGCCATCAAACCATTGGGCAGGCCTTTGGCGGCAA
>RFUP01000651.1 GCA_009922885.1 Paracoccaceae bacterium | reverse complement strand
CGAAAGTCCGTTACGTTGCCCGGCGTTATGGTTATATGCCCGCCCTTGGCGAAGCGGTGGCCGTAGACCTCGACCTCTTCGAGCGCGATGCGGGAGAAGATGTGGAGGGGCGGATCGTGGCGGAGGATTTCCTCGACCACGCCTTCGGCATTTTCGGGGGTTGGGATCACACCGTGCTGGAGGAGAAGGGCGGTGCCGTTGCCGATGGTGTGGACGGTGGCTTCGTGGCCTGCGTTGAGGAGGAGGATGCAGGTGGAGATCAGCTCGTCGCTGGAGAGTTTCTCGCCGTGCTCTTCGGCGGCGATGAGCTGGGTGATGAGATCATCGGCGGGTTTGCGGCGGCGGGCGGCGATGTAATCCTTGAGGAAGGCGACGAATTCTTCGGTGGCTTTGACTGCGGCGGCTTCGATTTCGGGAGAGCGGCGGGCTTGATACATGGCGACCATGGCGTTCGACCATGCAAGGAGGTTCGGGCCTTCGCTTTCGGGCACGCCCAGAAGGCGGGCGATGATGGTGACGGGGAGGGGGCGCGCGAAACTGTCGAGAAGATCGTGCGGGCCGTCGGGCATGCCGGCGACGAGTTCGTGGGAAAGTGCCGCAATTTCGGGGGCGAGCGCGTTGATGCGGCGCGAGGTGAAGGCGCGGAGCACGAGGCTGCGCAGGCGGGTGTGACGAGGCGGCTCCAGTTCCAGCATGGAATGGGCTTCGACCGCGTAGAACGGCGCGAGATGGGCGGGCGTTTCGGGGGCCATGCCGTCGGGCCATTCGCGGCCGAAGCGGCGGTCACGGAAGAGGGCTTGCACGACCTCGTGGCCAGCGGCGGAGGGCAGGCCGTAGTCTTCCCAGAAAAAGAGCGGGCCGGACGCGCGGGCGCGGTCATAGAAGGCGTAGGGATTGGCGATGAACGCCGGATCGTGCGGGGATTGGCGGAAGCTTTGCATGGGGTGAGAGAAGCCGCTCCCACTGGCCAAGGCAAGGGGGTTGGCGCTAGGTAAGGGTATGGACAGATTTTTTGCACGTCGGATGGGCTTGATCCTCGGCTTCCTCGCCGTTGTGGCGGTGTTTGCCGGGGGGGTATGGCGCTATGGCTATGTGCAGGCGTTGCACCAGTTGGCGGATCGGGGCGAGGCAGATTTGCTGCTGGCGACGGACCGTTTGACGGGGCAGTTGCAGCTTTACCAGACTTTGGCGGTGGTGACGGCGGATCACCCGACGGTGGTGGCCCTTCTGGAGAGTGGTGCGGACCTTGGGGCTTCCGAGATGATGCGCCGGCTTGCCGACAAGACGGGGGTTCTCGATATCGCAGTGGTGAGCCCGGGCGGGTTTGTTCTGACTTCGGCGAGCGGGCGG
>RFUP01000066.1 GCA_009922885.1 Paracoccaceae bacterium | reverse complement strand
CCCTCCCTGGAATTATTGCGAAAGTGACGGTCAGCCGACCGTCACCTGCTTCGCGTCCGTGTAGACCGAGCCATCATCATCGTACCAAGTGAACTTCAGCTCACCGGTTTCCGGGATCACTGCTTCGAATTCGAAGTAGGGGTTGGTCGAGATTGCCGGATGCAATTCCACATCCACAACCGACTTGCCGTTGAACTCGCAGGTGAAGCGGTTGATGATCGAACGCGGGATCAGGGAACCGTCTTTGTTCTTGCGCTGGCCCGATTCCATCACGTGGGAGATCAGGGTCTTCAGCACGACAGCCTCGCCAGCAGCCGCCTTCGAGGGGGCCTTCACGCGGGGTTTAACACCATCTGCCATTTTATATTCTCCTCAGGATCTCAGGATCAGCCGCCGCAGCCGCCGATGGTCACTTTCACAGTCGAAGCTGCACGGGCGAAGGAGCCATCTGCCATCTTGGCGATTGCCACCACATCCTGCGTGCCTGCGAGGCGGATACGGGTCGATGCGGAATGAGCACCTGCGGCTTCACCGAAGTTGAAGGTCGCCACACCCGGGGTCGGGTTGCCCATTGCGAGCACCATGATCGACGATGCGCCTTCGGCCGAAACCGAAACCGGAACCGTGTTGCCGTTTTCTGCAATTTCCGGCGCGGTGAGCGTTACGCCACCGTCCGCAACTGCGGCACCGCCAGTGAAGGCGGCGATCATTTCGTCAGCCGTTGCGGCCGCGGCAAAGCGCACCGGAAGGGCGGCAAACGCAGCGGCACCAAGGCCGAGCGCCAGCGTTTCGCGTCTGTTGAATTCCATGTCTGTCTCCTTAACTCGTGAGTCTCGCTCGGCGTCAGTCCTTGAGGGTGACGAGGAACGCGACGACATCTTCGATTTGCTGCGCCGTCAGGATCGGCGGGAAGTCTGCGGGGGCGGCTTTGCCAGTGTAGCCGTCGCCCGGGCGATTGAAGCCATCAACCTTGTAGAAGGCGGGCATAACAGTGCCTTCGAACGTCATCTTCGCATTGACAACGATGCCGCGCAGCTCTGCTTCCGACCAACGCGAGCCAGTGCCATCAAGGCTCGGCCCAACTTCACCGTGGAACGGCGCGTCTTTCAGTGCAGTCACTTCGTGGCACGCAATGCAATTGCCCAGCGAGCGCGTGGTCATGATCTTGGCACCTGCGGCAGCATCGCCCGGAACACCCGTCAAAGACGCTTCAATTGCACCGCCTGCGAAGGCGACATCTTTCGGCGCGACTTCACCAGCAAGCGCCGCGCCTGCAGTGAGAAGTACGGCCGCCGTGATCGTTGTAAGTTTCATGAGTCCTCCCTTGGCTACCGGTTCCGGCTTTGGATAGCTTTGTGCACCGTAGTGCACTGGCAGGGTTCAACGCAACAACAAATTCATGAAAATGAATTTACAAATATGTTGCGCCGCAGCATTTCCGCTGCGGCGCACTGATAACCTATCCAAAAGATCAAGTCAGACGTTCGTAGGGCCGCTTTTTTGAGGCCGTGCGCCCCTCAAAACCTACTGACCCGCATTGATTCTCGCCGCGAGGTATTTCTGGAATGGCTCGTCGGTCTCGTAAATCTTGTCCTTCACGAAGGAGAGAATCGCCAGCGTTGTGCCCTTCCCGAACGCGCCCGGCATCTGTGCCACAGCCGCCTGAGCCGCGCTTTTTCCTTCCGGCACCTCTTCGGGGAAGAACATCATCGTCGGCGTGAACAAAAGCCCCCACTTCCGCGCCATATCCTTCTCCGGCAGGGTCTCGCCATCGAAGTCTGTCACCTCCACATCGCCAAACATGTTGATCTGGATGAAGAAGAAGTTGTCGCGGATATAGGCGTCGATCTCGGGGATCGGGAACACCTCCTCATGCATCTTCTTGCAGTAGATGCAGCCGCGTTGCTCCACGATCACCGCAAGGCGCTTGCCTTCCGCATTTGCCTCCGCAAGGTCTTCACGCAGATCCTTGAACGTGTCGCGCATCCAGTCCGATTTGTGCAAACCGTCATCGCCCACCGTCGCCGCTGATGCAGGCACCGCAAAAGCCAGTGCCGCGGCCAGAATCAAACCCAGTTTCATTCTCACTCTCCTCACCCGATAGAGCCGAAGCTCGGGAACGTCTCGATCATCCATTGCGCGATCAGGTTCACACCGTCGGTCGCAATCAGAATCGCGAACACGATCAGCATGACGCCCATGACCTTCTCGACATAGCCAAGATATTTCCGGTTCCGCGATGCCCATGCAAGGAAGGGTTTCGCGAACAAAGCCGCGATCACAAAGGGCGAGGTCATGCCCACCCCGTAAACCAGCAGCAAAAGCGCCCCCTTGGAAATGTCACCCATCCCCGAAGCCACCATCAGAATCCCCGCCAGTGCCGGCCCCACGCAGGGCGTCCAGCCAAAGCCGAAGGCCAAGCCCATCACATAGGCCCCGGCAATCGTCGTCGGCTCCGCCTTCGATTCCATCCGCGCCTCGCGATAAAGCAGCCCGATTTTCAGAATGCCCAAGAAATGCAGGCCGAACACCAAGAGGATACCCGCTGCCACATAGCTCAAGGGCTGCTTCCACTGCGCGAACGCCGAACCCAGCGCCGTCGCCCCCATGCCCAGCATGACGAAGATCGAAGTCACCCCCGCCGCAAAGGCAATCGCCGAGATCAGCAAACGCCGCTGCGCGCCCGCATTGATCTCCCCGTCACCCTTCAATTCGTTCATTGAAATCCCGGCCATATAGCTCAGGTAAAACGGCACCATCGGCAGGATGCACGGCGTGAAGAACGAGAGGAGCCCCGCCAGCAAAGCACCTGCATAGGAAATATCCAGCACGAACCCTCTCCTTGATCGCGACACATATTCAGATTATGTTTTATGAATTGGTTTCGTCAATCGGGTGTATCATGGCCAAACGGCTGTTCTTTGCTGCGCTGCTCGCGTTCTTGCCCGCCGTCTCTCACGCCGCCGAGCTTTTGATGATCGAGCGTCAGGGCTGTTCCTATTGTGTCCGATGGAAAAAAGATATCGGGCCCGAGGAATACGCCAACACCGCCGAAGGTGCCCACGCGCCCCTCCAGATCATCGACATCGCCAAGGCCCCACCCGAAGGCACCACCTTCGCGCGCCCCGTCGTCTTCACGCCAACCTTCGTGCTGGTTGAAAACGGCAAGGAACTGGCGCGCATCGAAGGCTATCCCGGCGAGGATTTCTTTTGGGGCCTACTGGGCATGATGCTTAAGGCGCAGACTGGTTTTTCGGGGGCAGGCTGAAAGGGTTCTGGCGCAGAGACGGCGAGACGCCCGCCCTCTTTGAAAACGCGGCCTCCCATGCTAAGTGCGGCCTATGCGCTCCCGACAAGAGGGGCGAACTGCAATGGGGACAAGGAGGAAGGCCGGTGGCCTTACCACAGTTTCAAGTCGGCATTTCTGACGAGGAAATGGACCTTATCGTCGACAAAGCGACGATTGCGTCCAATTTTCTGAAAGCCGTCAGCCACGAAGGCCGTCTCCTTATTCTCTGCCATCTCGTATCCGGTGAAAAATCTGTCACCGAACTCGAAGAGCTTCTGGCCGCACGCCAAGCCGCCGTCAGCCAACAACTCTCGCGCCTGCGGCTCGAAGGGCTGGTGGTGCCCAGACGCGACGGGAAAGCCATCTATTACCGTTTGGCCGACGATCGACCGAAGCGTATACTCGAGCTGGTTTATGAACTGTTCTGTGGCGATGACATCCCCGCCTAAAGGCATGGGTGCATTGGAAATCGGGTCGCACACCAAGGGAGGGTGATATGCAGACCATTCTCGACACACTCGGCGACGCCTATACCGTCGCCCTCTTCGGCCTCATCGGCGGTGTCCTGCTGGGCCTCGCCTCGCGCTTGGGCCGTTTCTGCACTATGGGTTCGATCGAAGACCTCCTTTACGGCGGCTCCGATCTCCGCATGCGCATGTGGTGGCTCGCCATCGGCGTGGCCATCCTCGGCAGCTTCGGGCTTGCCGCAACAGGCGCGGTCGATCTCGAAAGCTCCTATTACCTCTCGATCCGCTGGATGCCCTTGGCCTCCATCCTTGGCGGGCTGGTATTCGGCTATGGCATGGCGCTGGCCGGAAACTGCGGTTACGGCTCCATCGCACGGCTCGGCGGCGGCGACATGCGCGCCTTCGTCATTGTGCTGGTGATGGGCGTTTCGGCCTATATCGTGCTCTCCGGGCCCCTCGCGATGCTCCGCGTCTGGGCCTTCCCGCAAGCCGATGTCGTCAACGACATGCCCCCCGGCATCGCCCATCTGCTGTCGAAATGGACAGGTCTCGGCGTCACCACGCTCGGCCTCGCCATCGGTGCACTCGTCACCATCGCCGCCCTCGCCTCCCGCGCCTTCCTCGCCAAACCCGAAATGCTGCTCTGGGGCACCGTTGTGGGCCTCGCCATCGTCTCGGGCTGGGCCGGAAGCTCTTGGGTGTCGGCTCATGGCTTTTCCGAAATGCCCGTGGTCTCGCACAGCTTCTCCGCCCCCGTGGGTGAAACCCTGCTCTACTGGATGACAGGATCCGCCCGCGCGCCCTCTTTCGCCGTGGGATCGGTAACGGGCGTGATCCTTGGCGCTTTCATCGGCTCTCTCATCAAGAGCCATTTCCGTTGGGAGGCCTGTGAAGACCCCCGCGAATTGCGCCGCCAGATCATCGGCGCAGCGCTCATGGGCGGTGGTGCGGTGATCGCCTTGGGGTGCACCGTGGGCCAAGGGCTGTCCGCGATGTCGATGCTGGCATTCTCGGCCCCCGTGACCTTCGCCGCGATCTTCGCCGGTGCGGCTCTGGGGCTTCGCCAGCTGATCGCGGGGTTTGAGCCTGCGGAATAAAAGAGGGGGGCTCTGCCCCCCACCCTTCGGGTTCCCCCCCGGGATATTTTGAAAGAGAAATCATAGAAACGCCGCGCTCTTGAGGCGCGGCGTTTCTTCTTTCAAGGTCAGATTTTCATCTGGGTATATTTGCGCAGTTCCGCCCGCGCGATCTGGCGGCGGTGCACCGCATCCGGGCCATCTGCAAAGCGCAGCGTGCGGACATGGGTCCATTTCGAGGCCAAAGACGTATCCTGGCTGATCCCTTGCGCGCCGAAGAGTTGCGTCGCTTCGTCGATCACTTTGAGCGCCATGCGCGGTGCCACGGTCTTGATCATGGAGATCCACGGCGCGGCGGCGCGTTTATCGCCTTGATCCATATACCAGGCTGCTTTGAGGCAAAGAAGGCGCGCCTGTTCGATCTCCATCCGGCATTCCGCCACGATGTCAAAATTCGCGCCCAGAAGCGCCAGCGGCTTGCCGAAGGCTTCGCGTTCGAGCGAGCGCTTGCACATCATTTCGAGCGCGGATTCGGCTTGGCCAATGGCGCGCATGCAGTGGTGGATGCGGCCCGGTCCGAGGCGGCCTTGAGCGATTTCAAAGCCGTGGCCTTCGCCGATCAGCATGTTTTCCGCCGGAACCCGCACATCGGTGAAGCGCATATGCATATGGCCGTGCGGCGCATCATCGGCCCCGTACACCTGCATCGGGCGCAGGATTTCGATCCCCGGCAGGCCCGCAGGCACCACGATCATCGAGTGGCGGCGGTGCTTGGGCTGATCCTCGCCTCCGGTTTTCACCATAACGATATAGACTTTGCAGCGCGGGTCGCCCGCCCCCGAGATCCACCACTTCTCGCCGTTCAAGACGTAGTGATCGCCATCGCGCACGCAGGACATCGAGATGTTCGTGGCATCTGACGAGGCCACATTCGGCTCGGTCATCACATAGGCCGAGCGGATCTGCCCATCGAGGAGCGGCATCAGCCACTCTTCCTTCATCTTCGGCGTGCCGTAGCGCTCGAACACTTCCATGTTGCCGGTATCCGGCGCGGAGCAGTTGAACACCTCGGCCCCCAAGGGCGTGCGCCCCATTTCCTCGGCGAAATAGGCATATTCGACCGTGGAGAGGCCGAAGCCCTTTTCACTATCCGTAAGCCAGAAGTTCCACAGGCCCGCCGCTTTCGCCTTGGCTTTCAGACCTTCAAGGATCTCCGCCTGGCGCGCGGTGTATTGCCAGCGGTCGCCCGTGTTGATCTCGCGCTCGTATTCTTCTTCGAGCGGCATCACCTCGTCGCGGATCATTGCCCGCACCCGGTCCAGAAGCTTCGCGTTCTCCGCGCGCAATCCGAAATCCATCTCTCCCCCTCTTCCTCTCTGCGAAATATCTTTCCGCACTTCAGCATGTGTAGCGCGGAAAGGAAAGCCCCGACCGTGCGTCAGACCGCCTCGTAGAGCGTGACCACGCAGGCCCCACCCAAACCGAGATTGTGCTGAAGCGCCAGTTTCGCGCTCTCCACCTGCCGCTCTCCTGCCGAGCCGCGCAATTGATGCGTGAGTTCATAGCACTGGGCAAGGCCCGTCGCGCCCAAGGGATGCCCCTTGGAGAGAAGACCGCCCGAGGGGTTCGTCACCACGCGCCCCCCATAGGTATTGTCGCCATCGGCGATGAACTTCGCCGCCTCGCCTTCGCCGCAAAGGCCCAGCGCCTCGTAGGTGATCAGCTCGTTATGGGTGAAGCAGTCGTGCAACTCGACCACCGGAATATCCTCGGGGCCCACGCCTGCTGCCTCATACACCTGATTGGCGGCCGCTTTCGCCATGTCATAGCCCACAACGCGCATCATATCGCCTGCATCGAAGGTGGAGGCGTAGTCCGTCGTCATGGCTTGTGCACGGATCGCCACATCCTGCCGCAGCCCCATGCGCTTGGCGTAAGCTTCACTCACCAAAACCGCCGCGGCCGCGCCACAGGTGGGCGGGCAAGCCATCAGGCGATGCATCACCCCGGGCCACATCACTGGCGAGGCCATCACCTCGTCGGCGGTCACTTCCTTCTTGAAGAGCGCCAGCGGGTTCTTCGCGGCATGGCGGCTTGCCTTCGCGCGGATTGCCGCAAAATCCTCCAGTTTGGTGCCATAGCGCGCGTTATGCGCCTGCCCTGCCCCACCGAAATAGCGCAGCGCCAAGGGCACCTCTCCATGGCCCACCAGATCGTCCGTCACGCGGTCGAATTCCGCGAAGGGCGAGACGCGGTCATTGAAATGTGTGCCGAGCGCGCCCGGTGCCATCTGCTCGAACCCCAAGGCCAACACGCACTCTGCCGCGCCCGACTCGATGGCTTGGCGTGCGAGCCAGAGTGCTGTCGAGCCAGTGGAACAGTTATTGTTCACATTGACCACGGGAACGCCCGTCAGGCCCACCCGGTAGATCGCTTTTTGCCCGCAGGTCGAATCGCCGTAGACATATCCGGCATAGACCTGCGCGATGGTCTCGTATCCGAGCCCCGCATCCTTGAGCGCCAAAGCGGCAGCCTCGGCCCCCATCTCGTCGTAGGGCGCGGACGCCCCCGGCTTCTGGAACGGAATCATCCCGACCCCGGCCACCAACACCCGATTCCCTGCCATCTGCGATCCTCCCTGATCTCCGGCGCCAGCCTGCCAAGAGCGCGCCGATGTGCCAAACCGAATCTGTCGCCGCGACGCGACGTTTCCGGCCGAGGGCCATTTCATTAGGGTTTCGGCAAGGCTCCGCACGCTGCGCCTTTACCGACGAACGTCATGACGCAAGCCATACGCATTCCAGACGCAATCCATACGCTTCGGAAACGCGGTTTTGCCAAAGATAAACGCTGGAAATTATTGGCCCATCCGGCAGGGAAGATCACGGCGCAGGGGCTTGAAAACAAACAAAAAGCCCGAAGGGCGAACCTTCGGGCCTTTGTTTTTTGGTGCGGTCGAGAAGACTCGAACTTCCACGGGGGTTAGCCCACAGCGACCTCAACGCTGCGCGTCTACCAATTCCGCCACGACCGCATCCGAACTGGTGAGGCGCGGTTTAGCCGCTCCGTTTGGGAATGCCAAGGGCCAAAATGCAGGAAAAATGCGGAAGTCAAAAAATCCTTTCCACCCCCCTGCGTTCACCGCCCGAATTCACTTGTGAGATGACAATCCCCGTCACTCGGATTAATTCCATTCCCCAAGGAGGCCCGAATTCTGCTCGGGAAACCATATGGTTGAATGGATCACGGCCGAAGGGCTCACCGATTACGACAGCGCCGTCGCCTTCATGGAGGCCCGCGCCGATGCCATCGCCAAGGGCGAAGCCTCCGAATGTATCTGGCTCGTCGAGCATCCCCCGCTCTACACCGCAGGCACTTCATCGCGAACCGAAGACCTCACCGACCCCGACCGTTTCCCCGTCTACACCTCCAAGCGCGGCGGCCAATACACCTATCACGGCCCCGGCCAGCGGGTGGTCTATGTCATGCTCGATCTGAACAAACGCGGCCGCGATATTCGTGCCTTTGTCGAAAGCCTCGAAAACTGGGTGATCGCCACACTGGCTGAATTCAACGTCAAAGGCGAAATCCGCCAAGGTCGCGTTGGCGTCTGGGTGGAACGCCCTGAAAAGCCACGTAATATCGACGGCTCCCTCCGCGAGGACAAGATTGCCGCCATCGGCATCCGCCTGCGCAAATGGGTCAGTTTCCACGGCATCTCGATCAACGTCGAACCCGACCTCGAACATTTCTCCGGCATCGTGCCCTGCGGCATCCGCGAACATGGCGTCACCAGCCTCGTCGACCTCGGCCTCCCCGTCGGAATGAGTGATCTCGACGTCGCTCTCCACGCCACTTTCGAACGGTTATTCCCCGCCTAAGCTACGTTCACGCCCCCGTGTAATCGCGCCGCCTGCGACTTTTCGATCATTGATCCAACTCAAAGTCACTATATGTGTAGCCCCGAACCCACACTTTCAAAACGAGGGAACGATATGAAAGCTCTTCTGTCCGCCGCCGCTCTCCTGGCACTCGCCGCCCCCGCCTTCGCAGGCGACGTGGCTGTTGGCGAAAAAGAATTCGGCAAGTGCAAGTCCTGCCACATGATCGTGGCCGATGACGGCACCGAAATCGTCAAGGGCGGCAAAGTCGGCCCGAACCTCTACGGCGTTGTCGGCCGCGTTGCTGGCTCCGTGGATGGCTTCTCCTATAGCGACGGCCTGAAGGCCGCTCAAGCCGCCGGTTTCGTCTGGACCGAAGCCGAAATCGCTTC
>RFUP01000650.1 GCA_009922885.1 Paracoccaceae bacterium | reverse complement strand
CCGCCATCGCCGACCAGTGGATATCCGGCTCCATCGGGCGGCGATACCGGATGGTGTCCCGCGCGAACAACAGGAAACGGCGGAAGCTCGCAATCTGGTCGAACTCCTCAGTCCCGTCTTCTCCACCCACGTCGATCCCGTACTTCTGCACCAGCAGCGGCACCAGATTTCCGCGATACCGTTTGCCGTTCCGCTGGATGCCGCAAATCTTGTCGAAGAACGACGACAGAATGCGCGTGTAGGGGTTTCGCACACAGGTGAAGGCGTAGGATTTGTGACCTTTCACATTGGCCTCGATCAATGGCTGGCTCGCCTCGATCGCCCATTTGTGCATGCCATCCGTGGCATCATGGATGTCGCCATCGAAGAAGCGGCCATGGTCCGAATAATACATGATCTGGCCGATGGTCGAGCAGGCGCATTTCGGCACCACGCGGTAGACCACGCTCTCGCTTTCCGTCATCCACGTTCCGGGAAAACCCATTCACCTGCCTCCAAATCCGAGAGCATCTGACGCGCTCTTGTTACTTCGGGGATAAAAAACCAGAAAAACACCGTTTCTTCAACGGCACTTCGCTTGTATCAAACGATACCTGGGCCGAGAATACCACAGCCCGATCCATTATTGACGGTTCCTATGTCGAAAATTGCTTACATCCTGCTTTGCCACAAGGATCCGGAAGGCATTATCCGCCAAGCGGAACGGCTCACAGCGGTAGGCGACTACATAGCGATCCACTTCGATGGGCGCGCCAAACAAGCCGATCACGACAAGATCCGCGCCGCCCTCAAAGACAATCCGAACGTCACCTTCGCCAAAAAACGCATCAAATGCGGCTGGGGCGAATGGAGCCTCGTGCAAGCCACGCTCTACGCCGTGGAAGCCGCCGTCGATGCCTTCCCCCGCGCCACCCATTTCTACATGCTCTCGGGCGATTGCATGGCCGTGAAATCCGCCGAATATGCCCACGCTTTCCTCGATAGCGACGATTGCGACTACATCGAAAGCTTCGACTTTTTCGAAAGCGACTGGATCAAGACCGGCATGAAAGAAGACCGCCTGATCTATCGGCACTTCTTCAACGAGCGCACCCAGAAATGGTGGTATTACACCAGCTACAATCTGCAAAAGCGCCTCGGCCTGACCCGCGAAATCCCGCATGACATCCAGATCCAGATCGGCAGCCAATGGTGGTGCCTGCGTCGCCGCACCGTTGAATGGATCATCGACTTTACCAAGAAACGCCGCGACGTGATGCGCTTCTTCCGCACCACGTGGATCCCGGACGAAACCTTCTTCCAGACCATCGTGCGGCACTTGGTGCCCGAGAACGAAATCCGCACCCGCAC
>RFUP01000649.1 GCA_009922885.1 Paracoccaceae bacterium | reverse complement strand
CGAAGGGGGCGCAGAATGAAACTGGATATAGACCTTATCCGCAAACACGCGGCGCAAGGCGTGGCCGATCCGCGCTTCGCAAAGGATCAATGCGCGCTTATTCTGGATCTGTTGGACGCGGCGCCGAAACGCGCGCCGCGCACCACGCGCAAGGCCGAACGATACGCCAGCATGGCGGCGCACTTCGCGCGGGGGCTCCATCTGGCCGGCATCCGGCCAATGGACCAATCTGTAATGATCGCGGCGCTATGGTTTGCCGATGCCAAATTGTGGTGGGGCGTCGAGCGCCCCACTAACGCCGATGAGCCTATGCTGCTGGAGCCGATGAAATGAAACCCCGCACCACCCTGCTAGACGTCCTGCTCGCCTGCACCATCGGCGCCACGCTGGCGCTGCTGCTCTTCTATCAACTGGGAGCTTGACAATGCCTTACTTTGACCGATTCGACATTGCCGAAGCGTACTACCTGGCGCTTTCGGACTGCCACGGCGGCCAATGGTCGCGCGAATATGCGCGCCTATGCGCCATGCAGCGCTATTTCCGCCCGTCGCCTATGCTGTCCGTTGAAACCCTGAGCGATAACGCGCGCGAGATTTACGATCGCGCCTGTGCTCGCCTACTGGAGCGTAACCATGCGTGATTTCATAATCGGAGGCGCGATCGGCGCCGTGTTTGCCTTGATCATTTTCTATGGGATATGACAATGAAAACCTATACGAAATACGAAGACCTACCCGCCCAGGCGCGCTATCTCGGGTCAGAGAATGGTGACGGGTCGATGTATGAAACGCTAGCCGATCATATAAGCATGGCGCTGGACCCCGTGCGCCTGCGTGAGCCCGACGGTACCTATTCTTATTTCGAGCTTGCCCCGTGATCACGGCCGCGCTAATCGCTATTTTGGCCGCGCTACTGGCGGTTATCCTGCGCCTGTAGTGCTACCCTAACCCCTACACGGGCGCCTGCGGGCGCCCTTTTCACTTGACCATGCGTAGCGCGGGCGCCTGAGCCGTTTCGACCATGCGCCTGATTTCTGATCGATTGTTGCCATACCGCGCCACGATATCGGGGTGAGCGAACATATGCACCCGCGTTGGGTGTTCGGCCGTTTTAACGCGCCCGAGATCCACCCAGCCGGCCTCCCGCGCGGCATGAAATAAGGTATGTACGCTACACCGAGTACCGGCCGGCATGAGCGCTTGCAGTCGGTCCACCAGGCCCTGCCAAGGGCCTTTAATGGCCCCTAGGCTGAATTCGCCACGGCAGTCCCTCATCATATCGACCAAAGCCGCCTCAACGGCGCTCAGGCCCGCGCTGAGCATGATTGCCTTAGCCTCGGTCATCATGGGC
>RFUP01000648.1 GCA_009922885.1 Paracoccaceae bacterium | reverse complement strand
ATTATAGACTATAATGTCGGGGGCGAGAATGAGTGCACGAACCTCCAGATGGTTGAAATGATTTGCACAATCCTTAACCGGATGAGGCCGCGTGCGACGGGGCGGTATGAGGAACTGATTACCTTCGTGGCGGATCGTCCGGGCCACGATCAGCGTTACGCGATTGATCCTAGCCGGATCCGGTCGGAACTGGGCTGGCGGCCTTCGGTGAGTGTGGAGGAAGGGCTGGAGCGAACGGTTCGCTGGTATCTGGACAATGAGGCCTGGTGGCGTCCGCTTCTTGAGCGGACAGGCGTAGGAGCCCGGTTGGGTGTTGCGCCAATTGTGGGGCGACCCGCGTGACAGTTCTCGTATTCGGAAAGTCTGGGCAGGTGGCGACTGAATTGCAGCGCGCGGGTGGTGTGCTGGCTGTGGGGCGCGAGGATGCCGATCTGGCGAAGCCGGAGGTCTGCGCGGAAGCGATCCGGAGGGTGAAGCCACATGCCGTGATCAATGCCGCAGCCTATACGGCGGTGGACCGGGCCGAAAGCGATGAAGATTTGGCGGGGCTGGTGAATGCGGCGGCTCCGGCGGCAATGGCCGAGGCTTGCAAGACTTTGGGTGTTCCGTTCGTCCATCTTTCGACGGATTATGTGTTTTCGGGCGACGGCACCCAGCCATGGCAGCCCGAAGATCTGACTGGCCCGCAAAACGCCTATGGGCGCTCTAAGCGCGCGGGAGAAGAGGCCATCCGTGCAGTTGGCGGATGTTACGCGATCCTGCGCACCTCTTGGGTGTTCTCGGCGCATGGGGCGAATTTCGTGAAGACCATGTTGAGGCTTTCGCAGACGCGAGACAGCCTTTCCGTGGTGGCAGATCAGGTGGGAGGGCCGACATCCGCCCGGGCGATCACGTGAAGCTCACAGGTGCGGAACTCGGATGGCGGGAAGGCATGCCACAATTGCGCATCGATGCCCGTTCGACCCGCGTCGAAGTGCAACGTCCCGAGTCGTGAGGTTCAAGTGGGTCGTGGCCCGACCTGCTTCGTATGCCGGTCCATGTGCCTGAAGGCGACGACCCCGTGGGCCCTTTCCGTCGCCTTTCTGCAAGCCAGATCAACCTCTGGGAAGCCTGCCCTCGGCAATGGTTCCTCGAGAAGGTGCGACGCTTGCGCATCGCCCAAACGCCGCCGTTGCACCTCGGTCGAGCGGTGGAAGCAGCGGTGTGCATGACGCTCCGTGAATCCCCGGGTTTCATCGTGGCCAGCGCACCTCAAGACGTGCTCAGCGGCACCCCTTTGGACGACGATGACCGACCGGACGCTGAAGCCACAGCAGGATGGCCCGCTGACGGTCTTCTGCCCCTTCCACA
>RFUP01000647.1 GCA_009922885.1 Paracoccaceae bacterium | reverse complement strand
GAGCCGCGGAACGGGGAGCGCCCGTCGGGCGATCCGTCCGGCGGGCTCAGCGCCCGAGGATGGTAATGATCGCGGGCATCCGGACGCGACCTTCCGCGGAGCGGGGCGAGGTCGTGGACTGGGCCTTGGTCTTCATCGCGAAGAGCGCGACTCCAAACGGGGCGACGCAGGGAGTCAAAGGGAAAGGCGGCCCCGCCCGCTCGAGGCTCGCCAAAAGGGGTGAAAAAGCCAAGATTTGGGCCATGCGAAGCCTCGCCCCCCTGTTGCTCCTCCTCGCGGGACTGGCGCCGCTCCGCGGCCAATGGCAGATCTTCGCCGAGAAATTGCCAGCCCCGGGCACCTGGGCCAGTTTCCGGATGGAAACCTTGCGCGAGGGCAAGGTGGTCTCCTCCGGCGACCTGCGCTTCTCCGTGCGCCCAGGCCGGGACATCGGCGGCAAGCCGCACGTCTGGTTCACCGTCGAGCCGGTGATGTGGCTCGGCTCACGCGAACGGGCGCCGCTGCGTTTGCTGGTCCGGCCCGACATGGACCGGGCCGCCGCCAGCCGGCTCATCGAGAACTCCGCCGAGATCGTCTTCTCCAACCCGGTCAAGGGCGCCTACCACATGACCCGGGACGATATCGCCTGGGTCTCCAACTGGGCGAACCTGCGCTACACCAGGTGTGTAGGCACGGGAAAGATCATCGCGTGTTTTTATTGGAACCTTTGAGACGATCTCAATTTTGCCGCCAAGGTGTAGTAAGAAGGTACGGTCACTAACCTTACGAACATTAAGTTTTGGGGAAGCGTTTTTAATCGCCTCGGTGATTGCCTCGGCGTGTTCAGCGTCTACTGCATCGCAGGTAACGTCGATGACAACTCGATCGTGATGAGATTCAACAACGTCGAGCGCCGTCAGGGTTCCACCTGCGCCTGCAACCGCCACTGGAATTAGTGAGGTCGGATTGATTGCCGTCTCTGCCTCAACTCGAATAGTTATTCCATAGCCTGGGCTTGTACTGCGCATCTGCTACTCCTTGAACAATCGCTCTAAAAGGTTGTTCCACGATACGAAAGAGTGATACCGTTAGATGGAATTCATACTATGCTATCGGGGCACCCGGCACAAGTACTTACGAAAGGAAAAGGCAATGGCTTCAAGACTTTCTGGCGTTCAATCAGTTGAACGAGCTTTCGCAATTCTTGAAGCGATGGCAGAGGAGAACCGTGAGATTGGCGTCACACATCTATCTGAACGTCTCTCCCTTCCTGCGCCGACTATTCACCGTTCGATGAAAACTCTCGTTGCACTTGGTTATGCAAAGCAGAACGATTCACGTCGCTACTCTTTGGGCTCTCGTTTACTTTACT
>RFUP01000646.1 GCA_009922885.1 Paracoccaceae bacterium | reverse complement strand
AGCTGGCGCGGATGCGCAATTCGCGCTGGACGTCCAACAGGGATTTCCCGAGAGTGGCCCGTTCCCCGCGCAGGACGTCCCCGAGTCGCAGTTCGAAATCGTCAAAGCCTTGTGGCTTTTCGACGACGCCGCCAGCGTTCATCTCGGATTTGCGGCCCACCATACCTGCTGCCCTGTCTCAACCATGCACCCCGTCGTGTTCCCTTGCCGGGTCATACACGATTCGCGTGTGCAGTTATTGATCGCAGGTTAGCACATCACAAGGGGTATGACAGGTTATCCATAAGTTATCCGGCCATTTCGGCGCGATTCAGCGCACAATGGCTCCAAAGCTCATCCATTGCATGAACAAGGCTGTCCATCTCAAGGGGCCCATGCACGGGAGAGGGCGTAAAGCGCAAGCGTTCGGTCCCGCGCGGAACTGTCGGGAAATTGATCGGCTGGACGTAAATTCCGAATCGTTCCAACAACATGTCGGACAACTTTTTGGTGTGAACCGGATCCCCGACGATGACCGGCACGATGTGGCTGCCGTGGTCGATGATCGGCAGACCCATCCCCTTGAGACGGGTCTTGAGGATTTTCGCCTGCGTCTGGTGTTCTTCGCGCAGTTTGCGCCCTTCAGAGGTTTTCAGAAAGGCGACAGAGGCGGCCGCACCTGCGGCCACGGCTGGCGGCAATGACGTCGTAAAGATGAAGCCGGGCGCGTAAGACCGCACCGCGTCGCACATTTTCGCTGTTGCCGCGATATAGCCACCCATCACGCCATAGGCCTTGGCCAGCGTGCCGTTGATGATGTCGATCCGGTGCATCAGCCGGTCCCGTTCGGCGACACCCGCGCCGCGAGGACCATACATACCGGGCGTGAACCTCGTCGATATAGGTCAGCGCGCCGAATTCATCGGCCAAGTCGCAGATCTCGGCGATGGGGCCAAAATCGCCATCCATCGAATAGACCGATTCAAAGGCAATCAGCTTGGGCGCTGCCGGGTCATCGGCGGCCAGCAAGGCGCGCAGATGCGCCACATCGTTATGGCGGAAAATCCGCTTGGCGCCGCCGTTGCGGCGCACGCCTTCGATCATGCTGGCGTGGTTAAGCGCGTCGGAATAGATGATCAGCCCGGGAAACAGCTTGGGCAGTGTCGAAAGCGTGGCATCATTGGCGATATAGGCGCTGGTGAACAACAGCGCCCCCTCTTTGCCGTGCAGATCGGCCAGCTCGGCCTCGAGCGCCTTGTGATAGGCGGTGGTGCCCGAAATATTGCGCGTTCCCCCCGAACCGGCGCCGGTGGCATCCAGCGCCTCGTGCATGGCCGCCAAAACCGCCGGATGCTGGCCCATGCCCAGATAA
>RFUP01000645.1 GCA_009922885.1 Paracoccaceae bacterium | reverse complement strand
GGTGTGACGAGATGGACCGTGCTTCCGGTTCTGGGTGGTTCGGGGCGCTCGGGGGAATGGAGCCGCGAGGGGCAGGTGAGCCGTGCGGGCGGGATGGTGCAGGTGGTGTCGATCATCCGGCCAGAGCGGTTGGACGCGCTTTTAGAGGCGGCTTTCGCGGTGGTGGAGCGCCATATCGGGGTGGTGAGTGTGACCGATTGCGAGGTTTTGCGGGCGGAGCGGTTCTGAGCCGGAGTTTTCCCCCGCGCTGCCGCATTCATGCCGGAATTCATCCTTAGCGAGAATTGACGCGCCGAGGAGAGAGACAGCATGGCCCAACAGAGCTTCCAAGACCGTATCAACCGTCTGCAATCGAGCAGCACCCATGTGCGCATCTCTGCCCGTCAGGCGCGCGAGATGTCGGCCTTTGTTGGCCCCGGTGCGGCGATGGAAGCGCGCCAGAAGAAGGGCGCGCGGCTGGGGTTTCTGGTGCTGGCGGTGATCCTGATGGGGGCGCTTTACATGCTTTATCCGGAGCTGGCGCCGCACCTCTCCTGAGGAAAATGGCCCAAGCTGCGCCATAATTGTTTCCAAAAACAGCCCAAAACCCATGCGAAATCTTGGTTAACGCCGGTGCGGTTCAGCCGGAGCAGGCGAAAACGAGGAGAAGCAGTGATGTCAGTTCAGAGTTTTCAGGAACGGATCGACCGATTGCAGCGCGGTGAACGGCTGGAGGTCGAGCAATGGGCGTTCCCCAAGGCGGGGCCAAAGCCGAAGGCTCCGGTTCTGCCGCCGTTGAGCATGGCCGAGCAGGTGCGGCTGGCACCGTTCTATATGCCGCTCGGGTTTCTCGGGATCGCCATGGTGCGCGCGTTTCAGGACGTGGGCGGGGCTTTGGGCGGTATGGAGGCGCAGGCGCTCTGGGCGGCGATTGTGCTTTACCACATGGGCCTGATGTCGGCGATTTCGACGGTGTTCTTTGACGGGCGCACAAAGCCGCGGGCGGAGTGGAAGCTTCTGCATACGCTGGCGGGATATGCCTTTGGCGGGGCGATGCTTGCGCTCTTCGGATTGTAATTCCGGAACGAAAAAAGGGGCGCTTGGAGCGCCCCTTTCCAATTGCGATGAAGTGGGGCGGTCAGCCCTTCTTCAGAACCTTATTGCCCAGCACTTCCGCGATCTGCACGGCGTTGAGCGCGGCGCCTTTGCGGAGGTTGTCGGAGACGCACCAGAGGTTGATGCCGTTCTCGACGGTCGAGTCCTGACGGATGCGGCTGATGAAGGTGGCGTAATCGCCCACGCATTCGATCGGGGTGACGTAGCCGCCCGGCTCGCGCTTGTCGACCACGAGAATGCCGGGGGCTTCGCGCAGGATCTCGCGGGCTTCTTCCTCA
>RFUP01000644.1 GCA_009922885.1 Paracoccaceae bacterium | reverse complement strand
AGATCCCGATTGCCATATCACCTTTGTTGACAAGCACGCCAAGCCCGGCGGGCATTGGAACGATGCCTATGGTTTCGTTGCCTTGCATCAGCCCAGCGGAACATATGGCGTCAACTCGATGGCATTCCCCAGCGAACAGATTGACACTCACGGCCCGAACAAAGGGCTCTTCGCACTTGCCAGCGGACAGGAAGTGCTCGCCTATTTCGAACGACTGATGAACATGCGTTTGTTGCCGACGGGGCGCGTCGCCTACCATCGTTTGAGTGAGTATCTTGGCCGTGATGACAATGGCGTCGCCACCATCCGATCGATCCTGAACGGCGGCGAGACGACAATCGCGATCCGCCGCAAGCTGGTGGATGCGACATTCTATCAAACCAGCGTTCCTTCTACCCACACCCCGAACTTCGAAGTGGCCGCGGGCGTCGATCTAGCCGTCCCGGGTGATCTGCCCGCTCTCTGGATGGAGCCAGACACGCTTCCTGAACGATATGTTGTTCTGGGCGCGGGCAAGACCGCAATGGATACCGTTGTATGGCTGATCCAGGCTGGGGTCGATCCGGACAGCATCAGCTGGGTCCGCCCGCGCGAAAGCTGGCTGTGGAACCGAGATTACACACAACCCGGCAAGCAGTTCTTCGAGCAGGTCATGAGCATGCAATTGGCTCTGCTTCGCACCGCGGGCGAGGCACAGGACGGTGCGGAATGGATGCGCAAGCTGGGTGAGCAAGGCTATTACCTGCGTATCGACGAGAGCGTAGAGCCGGAAATGTTCCACTACGCCACAATCAGCCAGGGCGAAATCGATATTCTGCGTCAGGTAAAGGACGTGATCCGAATGGGGCGCGTATCCGCACTGCAGCCAGGCAAGATGGTGTTTGCAGACAGTGAAGTCAGCATGCCGGCGAGTTCGCTGTTCATCGATTGCACCGCCTCTGCCGTACCGTTCGAAGCGCGGCAGCGCTCCGGGCCGCTGTTCCGCGAAGACGAGATCGTTCTGCAGCCGCTGCACGTGCCTGTAGTCACTTTCAGCGCAGCCATGGCCGCCTTTATCGAAGCCCATTTCGAGGATGATAACGAGAAGAATCTGATCGCGAGCCCGGGGCCACTTACCGATACCCCGGCTACATTCCCTTATGCGCAGATGATCAGCATGATGAATCGGGGCGCATGGTCGCAAAAGCCGGAGATCATGGCGTTTCTCGCACGTTCAAGGCTCGACAATGGCGGGCCTGTGATCGCAGAGTTGATGGCGGAGAATAGCCCTCGCCTTTCCATCCTGGAGGAGTTTCGTGAAGCAGCTCAGCAGCATATGCCCGACTTGATCCGGCTGGGGATGCAAGCAAAGGCTATCCACGAAGCAGACTAAATGGCTT
>RFUP01000643.1 GCA_009922885.1 Paracoccaceae bacterium | reverse complement strand
GCGAGCCGCGCGTGCCCGTCCAGAGCGAGGGGGCGGGTGCGGTGGCGTAAAGATCGGCCCCCAATGCCATCGGCCCCGTGCTCATCATAGCAATGCTGTCGGCGCTGGCGGTTTCCGGAGTGAAAGCGGGTGGTTTGCCCAGATGGCCTTCACGGCCGCAGGCGGCAAGAACGATCAGGGAGCAGAGGAAAGCGCGCATCTTGGGCCTATTCGGTAACATCGACGGAACCATCCGCGCGCACGCGCCCGGACAGGGTGGATTTGGACGCGAGGTTCATCACCTTGATCAGATCGCCTTCAGCGCCGCGGGCAAGGGCACGACCTTCGGTTTGGATGGCGAGGCCACCCGCCCAATAGTGCAGCGAGACAATTTGATTGCGATCCACGAGCGCCGGCCGCCCGAAGTCCGCAGGCCCGATCGGGCGGCCCGGATAAAGGAGCACCCGCGCCTCCAGCCCGATCAGCCCTTCGGGCGTGCCTGCACCCCGATCCGGAACTTCGGCGGAAACGGCGATATCGCCTTCAAGAATGATCTCGTTGGGCCGGATCAACCGCGTGGGCACCAAGCCTTCAGCGGCGAGAGGCGTTGTCATGCAACAGGCGAGGATCAGGCCGCGCATCACCGCACCTGCGCGGTTGCGCTGAGCATCTGGTCTGCCGCGGAAATCACCTTGGCGTTCAATTCGTAGCCGCGCTGGGCTTCGATCAACTCCGTGATCTCGCGCACGGGATCGACGGAACTGTCTTCAAGATAGCCTTGCCGCAAAATGCCCAACCCGTCTTGCCCCGGAGTAGACAGCAAGGGCGGGCCTGAGGCTTCGGTCTCCGTGAAGAGGTTCGAGCCGATGGCCTCCAAGCCCTTCGCATTGGTGAAGCCGGCCAGCGAAATCTGCCCGATCAACTGGCCCTCGGGGGCTTCGGCGAAATAGGCATGCACTTCGCCCGCGCCATTGATGGAAATCGAGCGGGCGTCAGACGGGATCACGATTTCTGGCGACACCGGAAACCCGTCCGAGGTGACGATCAGCCCCTCGGCAGACCGTTTCAGCGCCCCGTCGCGCGTATAGGCGGTTTGGCCCGAGGGTAGCGTGATTTCGAGATATCCCTGCCCCTCGATAGCGACATCGAGATCGCCCCCCGTGGCCGAAAGCGCGCCTTGCGAAAGCTCTACCGAAACCGCGATGGGCCGCACCCCGAGGCCTAGCTGGATGCCCGTTGGCAGCACTGTGCCATCGCTCGCGTTGATCGTGCCGGGGCGAACGGCTTGTTGGTAATGAAGGTCAGCGAATTCCGCACGGCGTGGGTTAAACCCCGTCGTGCTCATGTTGGCGAGATTGTTTGAGATCACCTCAACTCGTGTTTGCTGCGCAGTCATTCCA
>RFUP01000642.1 GCA_009922885.1 Paracoccaceae bacterium | reverse complement strand
ATGGCATCGGTGGTGCGGTAGAGGCGGAGCGTTGGGGTGGTGAGGGCGGTTTGCAGGCGGCGCAGCGTTGGCTCATCGGCGCAGGCAAGGGTGAGGGCGGTGGGCAGGCCTTGGGCGATATCGGCGGCGAAGGAGGGGCCAGTGAGGATAGCGGGGGTGGAGCCTGCGACTTCCGACAGGATCGCTGTGGGGCCGAGGCCTGTGGAAAGCTCGACGCCTTTGCAGCAGGCAACAAGCGGGCGGCCTTCGAGGCTTGCACCAAGCGCGGCGACTGTGCTGCGGAGTTGCTGCATCGGAACGGCGAGGAGCACAGGAATTTCCGCTGGAATAGAGCCGAAATCCGCAGTGACCGTAATGTTTTTCGGCAGGCGCGCACCGGGGAGGCGCGGCGTGTTCTCGCGGCTTGCCTGCATCTGCGCGGCGGCTTCAGGATTGCGCGCCCAGAGGAGCACATCGGTATTCTGCGCCAAGGAAATGGCGAGCGCGGTGCCGAATGCGCCTGAGCCTGCAACTGCGATCATGCTTTCGCTCCTTTCTTGCCCGATCCAAGCATTGGCGAGGCGCTCTTGTCGAGGGGCCAGCGGGGGCGGGCGGAAAGCTGCATGGTGTCGGTTTTGCCAAGCGCGAAAAGTTCGGCTCCGGCATAGGCGATCATCGCGGCGTTATCGGTGCAGAGGCGCAGCGGCGGGGCGGTGAAGCGCGTGCCGTTTTCCGCCGCAACAGACTCTAATGCAGCGCGAATGGACTGGTTTGCGGCGACGCCACCCGCCACGGCAAGGGCGGGTTCGGCGGGGTTTGTGGCGCGGTATTCGAGAAGCGCGCGGCGGGTTTTCTCGGCCAGAACGTCGGTGACGGCGGCTTGGAAGCCAGCGGCGAGATCGGCGACATCTTGGCGGTAAAGCCCGCCCTGTTCGGCAACGAGGGCGTCGCGGGCACGAAGGATCGCGGTTTTGAGGCCGGAGAAAGACATATCGCAGCCGGGGCGATCCAGAAGCGGGCGCGGCAGGCGGATGCGTTTGGGGTTCCCCTGTTTCGCGGCCTGTTCGATGGCGGGGCCGCCCGGTTGGGGGAGGCCGAGGAGGCGGGCGGCTTTGTCGAAGGCTTCGCCGGCGGCATCACCGCGCGGATCGCTCCACGCATCTACGTCGCTGGGGCTGTTACGGGTTCAACCACGCGCAATTCAACCGGTGGACGTGTCGGCGTGTCATTCGGTTTGTAAGCTGCAATTATAGGAAGGGGGGTGGTGTGCCTCAGCAAGAGCCTTCGGTAGTCGGCCTTCAACATCCGCTGGCAGGAGGAAAACAGACCGTTAGCTATTACTAGAATTCTGGATGATAGCGCTTTTAGCCGGTGGCACGCCGAAACCCTCTTCGCTGCTTA
>RFUP01000641.1 GCA_009922885.1 Paracoccaceae bacterium | reverse complement strand
CTGCCAGCGCGGCCTCTTCGGCTCGCAGTGCCTGCACAAATGCGTCTTCTTCGGCAGTCCGTCCAGCTTGCAAAAGCCGGAGTTCTTCCGCCATCTTTCCGACCGATTCGCGCGCATCGTCCAAAGACATGCGGAAGTTGTCGGTTTCGCTCTTGGCGCTAAACGAATTGACCGCCCATTGCACCAGCGCGGCACCGCCCGCGATAATTGCAAACGTGGCAAGGTTTGCCGGGCTGACGACGGACTTAAACGCTGCGCCAAGAGCCGCCAAGCGGCTGGCCCCCGTGGTGCCCATCTGGCCGAGCACTTGGTTGATCTGAGAGCCTTGCTGCACCGCCAGCATGAGCGGGGATTGCCCCGCCGCCAGCATCACGCCAATGTCGTTGAACTGCGCGGCTAGGTTGCCGGTGTGAGCCGTCGCGCTCTTTACTTGCGTGCCGTATGTCTTGGCGCGATTGCCCGCCGCGCCAAGTTGCGTGCTAGCCTTCTTGGCTTCCGTGGAAAGGTTCTGCAATCCATCCTCCGCGGACTGCAATTCAGTCCGCAGATTGCCTGCATCCCCGTTGATTTTGACGTTGAGCGCCGCGAGTTCAGTCATGTCCCGTTCCCATCTTCGCGCGGTGCTTCTTGCGGGCCTCTTCCCATTCCAGCTTGGAAAATCCGCCCACGCCCGGTGTCATCGCCTTGTGCTGCCTTATCTTAGCGTCAGCCTCCCACCACCATTCTTGCGGCGACAGGCTCCAAAATTCGGACGGCTGCATTCCCCAATCTCGGGCCGCTTTGTAAGCCGTCTTCACAAAGTCGGCCCAGGTTACTCCCCCGACGACTTGCCTTCCGTGGTCTCTTCGGACCGGGGCATGACAAGCGTGGCGATATACTCGGTCGCCGCATCCCGCGCCACGATGAAACCGGCGTCGAATACCATCTCCTGCACCTCTGCCAGCGTGGCCTTGCTGCCAGCCGCCGCCATGCCAATGTGCAGGATCACGGGCACGTTCTGCACCGAGAACTTGAACCGAGGCTCATACGGCAGGCCCCGCCCCAGCATTGAAGCCTCCAGCGCCGCCTCACGGGCAATCGCCAGCGGATCTGCCACCTTGTCCGCGATCTTCGTCGCCGCCGCGAAGGTGGCGGCAAGCGTTACCGTTTCGCCGCCAAGCTGGACTTCACATTCCCGCATGGATCACCTTATGCCGACGATGCGGTGTAGGTGACAGCGCCCGATGACATGAACGTTGCCGAGAACTCGACCGCCCCGTCATGCTCGCCGTTGATCTCGAATGCCGACAGGTGATAGGTGCCCGACAGGTTGCCGGGGCTGGCAAGGCTGGACGGCAGGTCCACTTGCAGCGTCTCGCCCGTGGTGCTGGCGTTGAACAT
>RFUP01000065.1 GCA_009922885.1 Paracoccaceae bacterium | reverse complement strand
AAGGCTTCCGCCATCCACCCCAAAGCCTCCGCCCCGCTCACAGGGGCCGCCGCGCGGTTCGCCTTGGTCAGGGCAGAGCCATGCCCCTTGGCCACAAGCTCTCTAACACCTTGATAAACGGAGATATTGTCGGCATCGATCCAAGCTGCCAACCCCGCGCCCTTGGCCATTGTTCTCAGATGCCCCGCCAGTCCGAAGCCCGTCACATCGGTCATCGCATTGGCAAAGGGGCGCAGGATCTCTGCTGCCTTCCCTTGGGATTGCTGCATGATTTCAAGCAATTGCGCCACATCCTTTCCATTCGCGGCCCCCTGCATCTCGGCGGCCAGCAAGATGCCAGAGCCCAAAGGCCGCGTCAGGATCAGCGCATCTCCGGCTCGCGCCCCATCCACCCCGATCACCCGTTCTTGGGCCAATCCCGTGAGTGTCAAGCCAACGGTCATCTCGGAGCCCATCGTCGTGTGCCCCCCCACCAAGGCAGCACCGGTTTCGCTAAGCAAGTCATTGGCCGCGCTCAGGATTTCCTCCATGATCCGCGCCTGCATCACCTCGGATTGGCGCGGCAGGATCAGCGACAAAAGCGCCGCCTGCGGCTCCGCCCCCATCGCCCAGACATCCCCCATCGCATGCAAGATCGTGATCCGCGTCATCGCCACCGGATCATTGGTGAAGGCGCGCAAATGGTCCGTCGTCAGTACTTGCCGCTCACCCCCAATCGCCAACACCGCCGCATCATCCCCCGGCCCCGAGATCACATCAGGCCGCGCAATCGCCGGAAGGCGGCACAAACCTTCGTTCAGAACCCCCGGCCCGACCTTCGCGCCACACCCGCCACACAAGGGCTTCTCGGCCAGCATCTCGCTGAGGCCCAAGGCTTTTTCCACAGGAATGTCCACACGCGCCATGGCTGGCAAATCCTTGAGCATAGCCATGAACTTGCGATCGATCCGATCTTTCCACAGCCACAAAAGCGGGCCAGAAAACGCCCACCGGCCCCGTTCCGCCAAGGCGGATTTCGGACCTAAAGAGACCAGCTTCAGGTAATGCTTTTGCGGCTTGAACGCCCGCAGCGTGCCCCCCGTCAGCGCCGCGCGCAAATTGGCAAAAAGCACAGGCGCCGCCCGCACCGCGAAAACCCCCGCCTTCGGTCGCGGCGTCTCCACCATATGCGCACAGTCGCCTGCCGCGAAGATCCCCGCCCGCCCTTCGGCCTGTAAGTGCTTGTCGACGCGGATAAAACCCGCCTCCAACGCCAAGCCCGAGGCCGTGTTGAATCCATGCGGCACGGCCCCCGCAACGCCCACGCAGAGCGCGGCTTCAACATTCCGCCCATCTGCCAAGGTCACGGAATTCGCCCCGATTTCCGCGACTTCCGCGCCGGAAATCACCTCGCCTCCGTCCGCTGCCAGCGCCCCGAGCAACTTCGCCCGCGCCGCCTTGTTCACGCCCTTCAGAGGCTCCGAACGGTCGATTACCGTGATCTTCGGAGTTTTTCCGGCATCTTTCACCGCATGCGCCATGGTCAGCGCCAATTCGACACCCGCAACACCGCCGCCAATCACCGCAACCGTGCCGTTTTTATCCCCAGCCCGCAGGTCCTCCAGATGCGCCCGCCACCGTTTTGCAAATTGATCCAGCGGCTTTGCACCCACGGCGAATGTGGAAAAGCCCTTGACCGCAGGCATCTCGCTATGGATGCCAATATCAATCGAGGCCACGTCGAACGCTACCTCGCGCCCGCTTTCCAATGTCACGCGCCGCGCCTCCGGGTCCATCGCCACGGCACGTTCCATGATCAGCCGCGCGCCCGCAAACCGCGCGAGCTTCACCAGATCCAGCTCCAATTCCTCTTCCGTGTAATGCCCCGCCACATGGCCGGGCAGCATGCCGGAGTAGGCCGCCACTGGTCCGGGATTGATCACAGTTACCCGCACGCCGGGCAGGGGGTTCATGCCCCACATGCGCAGCACCAAAGCATGGCTATGCCCGCCTCCAACAAGAACGAGGTCGCGCGTCAGTGGGAAATCGGCTTGCATGGTGGGGCTCCGGAAAACTCGCCTAGTCCTACCGCTCCAACCAAGAACGGTCCAGCATTGGAACTAAATAGACAAGTATACATATTATAAGTATACAGACATAAATCGGGTGTGGAGGAACCAGCATGACGAAACCTATCATCATCGCAGGCGGTGGCATCGGGGGCCTCGCAACAGCCATCGGCCTTGCGCAGCACGGCATTGCCAGCATCGTGCTGGAACGTGCGCCTGAGCTGGGCGAGATCGGGGCAGGGATCCAGCTCGGCCCGAACGCCTTCCACGCTTTCGATTACTTGGGCGTTGGCGATGCGGCCCGCGCCATGGCCGTCTATATCGACAGCCTCCGCCTGATGGACGCCATCAGTGGCTCCGAAATCACCCGTATCCCTCTGGATGACGCCTTCCGCGAACGATTCCGCAATCCCTACGCCGTGGTTCACCGCGGCGATCTGCACGGCGTCTTCCTCCGCGCTTGCCGCGAACATCCGCTCGTCGACTTGCGCACCAATAGCGGCGTGCAGAGCTACACGCAGGATGGTGCGAGCGTTGCTGTCACCTTGCAGGACGGCTCTACCGTTGAAGGTGCGGGCCTCATTGGCGCGGATGGTCTCTGGTCGAATGTCCGCAAGCAACTCGTGGGCGATGGTGCGCCGCGCGTCTCCGGCCACACCACTTATCGCAGCGTGATCCCGACCGAGGAAATGCCTGAAGACCTGCGCTGGAACGCGGCCACGCTCTGGGCTGGCCCCAAATGCCACATCGTGCATTACCCGCTTTCGGGCTGGAAACTCTTCAACCTCGTCGTCACCTATCACAATGACGCGCCCGAACCCGTGGCCGGCAAACCCGTCTCGCATGAGGAAGTCCGCAAAGGCTTCGAACACGTCAATCCGGTCGCCCGCCAGATCATCGAGAAAGGCAAGGACTGGAAGCTCTGGGTGCTCTGCGACCGTGACCCGATTACCAACTGGGTTGATGGCCGCGTGGCGCTTCTGGGCGATGCTGCCCACCCGATGCTGCAATATTTCGCGCAAGGTGCCTGCATGGCAATGGAAGATGCCGTGGCGCTCTCGCATTGCACCGCCGAAACCCCCGCCGATTTCGAGGACGCGCTCCAACGCTACCAGTCCATGCGCCGCCTCCGGACTGCTCGCGTTCAGCTCCAGTCTCGCGAAATCGGCCAGCACGTCTACCACCCCGATGGGGCACATGCCGAGCTTCGCAACGCTGTGATGCGGGCGAAAACGCCGACCGACTGGTATGACACGATTGATTGGCTTTATGGCTCGACTGGGCTTGAAGGCGCGGTCTCTGCCGAAACACGCAAGCGGGGCTAAAGCCGTTAGAGCGAAAGGGGCCGCCCTGCCGTTCGGGCGGCTGCCACCCGCGCGAAAGCCCCCGTCAGGAAGTTCCGCAACCTTTCCGGCTCCAGCGGCTTGTGCATCAACTGTGCCCCGAGGCTGGCGGCGGCGGCGGCCACCTCTGGATCACGATTGGCCGTGATGATGGCGGTGGGGCATGTGCCGATTGTCGCGAACAAATGCGCGACCGCATCGGTGCCTAGCTCCCCGTCCTCCAATTGGTGATCGGCAAGGATCACGTCAGAGGCAACGGCTATTTCATCAATAATATCAATAGCATCCATTCCGGAAGCTGTCGCGATAACATCTGCCCCCCATTTCTCTATCGTTACGCTCAAGGCATGGCGCAGATCGGCGTCGTTCTCGATCAGGAGCACGATCAGCCCCTGCAGGCTCCGGTTCCGGCTCCGGAAAAGCATCGGGTCGGATACCTCGCCTTCTTCGCTAAAGGCCACAACGGGCACCGTTACTGAAAAAACTGTGCCCCGCCCGACTTGCGAATGCATCGCCAGGGGATGATCCAAGAGGGCACAGGCCCGTTCCACGATGGCCAGCCCCAGCCCCATCCCTTCCGCCGCCGAAGCCGCAGCGTGGAGGCGTTGGAACTCGCGGAAGATAAGCTCCTGATGCTCCACGGGAATTCCCGGCCCCGTGTCCCAAACCTCCAGCCGCAATCCCTCGGGAACCCGGCGTGCGCCGAACAGCACGCGGCCCTTGTCCGTGTAGCGGATCGCATTGGCGAGGAGGTTCTGGAGAATGCGACGGAGGTAGGTTGCATCCGAATTCACAGTCGATGCACAAGGCGCCATCCGCAATTGCAGCCCCTTCTGCACAGCCAGCGGATGCATCTCGTCATAAAGCTGGCCGAACAGCCTGTCCAAAGGCACCGGCGCGACATGAACCGACGCCCGCCCGGAATCGAGTTTCGAAATGTCGAACAAGGCTTCGAGGATATTCTCGACACTCTGCAACGCCCGCCCGGCCTTGCCCAAAACCGCTTTCGCAGTGGCATCCGAGGCGTCACTTTCAACGGATGCCACATAGAGCTTGGCGGCCGAGAGCGGCTGCAAAAGGTCATGCGAGGCCGCCGCCACGAAGCGCGACTTCGAAGCATTCGCCCGTTCGGCATCTTTCAGGGCGTCTTGCAAGGCGATCGTGCGTTCCAGAACCCGCTGTTCCAGCGTTTCCTTCGCCTCCGTCAATGCTTGCACGGCAGCGCGCTCGGCGGTCACATCCGTGAAGGAAATCACGAAGCCACGGTCCGGCATCTCTTGCGCGAACACGGCCAGAACGCGGGCGGAAGCTCTTGAAATCTCGAAGGAAAGCGGAGGCCGCCCCTGCCGTTGGCTCACCCATGTTTCAATCGCATCCGCAGACAGCCCATCGGACATGCTCACTTCCGAGCGGAAACGATCAAAGAGGGTTTCGAAACTGGTGCCGATCTGGAAGCGATGTATCGGGATCGACAAAAGCTCGCCAGCGCGGGCGTTCCAGCCAACCACACGGGCGCGGCTGTCGAAAATCAGCACGCCCTGATCGAGGTGGTCGAGCGTGGCGCGGATCAAGCGGGCCTGATCGTCGAGCATCCGCTCGCGCTCCTGCCGTTCCAGCCGCATGATATCCGTCACATCAGTTTGCAGGATCACCGTGCCACCATCCGGGGTGCGATGTTCCGAAACCTGCACCCAGCGGCTCCAGATCATGCGGACGTTGAAGATCACATGGTCGTCGCGATGCCGCTCCATCCGCCGCGCCGCCCATTGCGCGCGGGATTCCCCATCCGGCAGGGACAGGAACTGGCTCTCGCTGATCAGGCGCACATATTCGGTAAAGCTCAAACCGGGATCGAGATGGGCGCGAACATCGGGCATGTGCATCCCGAAACGCGAATTGCACAGAACCAAGCGCTCGGACGGGTCGAAGAGCGCAAAGCCTTCCTGAATGGTTTCGATCGCATTGGCCAAATCCGCACGTGCGGCTTCGGTCTGGCGATTGGCTTCTCCCAATTGGGCGTTGGATTCATTGAGCAATTCCAGCGCATGTTCAAGATCGCGGGTGCGGGCACGCACTTCGTCTTCAAGAGTGGCCGCACGCTGGAAGAGGGCATAAGCCGCGCCCGAGGCATCCGTTGATTGCTCGACGCGGTTCATCAACGAAGAGACGATCTTGAACAGCTTTTCGTTCTGCCGCTCCAGAGGTTCCCGTGGGTCGATCAGCGCGTCGATCTCGTTCAATGCGGCTCCTCCTCCGGCGGATAGAGCGCAACACCCGTGAGCGTCTGGTTCACATGCATGGAATTGAGCTGTTCGCCGTATGTCGAGAACCCGACCACCCGGTGCTGCGCCAGAAGCCGCGAAATCGCGCCAGTCATCTGTTTTTCCTCTGCCTCAAGACGGCGCAAAATGCAGTCGCAGGCGAGGATTGTGTCTGGCTTTGCGTGTTTCGAGAGGCCTTTCAGCTCAGTGTCGAGATGCTCGACCATATTCATCGGCTCCGCGAGTGTCAGAACAAGGCCTTCGTCGATCGCCGAGAAGAAGACCAGATCGCCGTTTTCCGCCACCCGCTGGATCGCGCGCACGTGGTGCTGGCCACCCACTTTCACCACAACCGGATGGGCGGCAAAGGTGAAAGTGGTCAGTTGTTCGGGGTCTTTGCCGAGAATGCGGGCATATTCCCGCGCAGCAGGTTCCGCGTTCAATTCGTGCACCGTGCGCCGCGCGGGGTTTGCCCCCGTCACCACCATGCGCCGATCCGTTGGCACGAGATGGTCGGTTTTGAACACCTTCACCCCGCAACTGGTCCGGACTTGCAGCAACACGGCGGCATTCGTATGCACCGCACCTTTCGCCAGAATGCGTGTCTGCCGGAAATTATCGCCGTCGCCAGCCGAGCCGCCAAAGAGGGGCACTGGGCCAAGCCCCACGGCCAATTCGGCCGTCAGGGCATCTTCCCGCGTGGAAAGCCCGTCGATCATCAGGAAGGTGAATTCACCCGACCAGTCGCGCGCCACGGGGTCGGCGCCCATGTCGTTGCGGTTGCGGATCATGGTCGGAATCAGACTGGCTGCGTCAATGTTTTCAAGGTCTTCCACCAGTACGGAGCGGGCGCGGAAGTGGCTTTGCGGAAGGCCCACGGCGACGATGTGGCCCTCTGCGTAGCCGTTTCCTGTAATCTCGCCCGCCGTGGTGCAGCCCAGAACTTCGGAGGGGGCGAAGGCCTCCATCGCACTTTGCAGGAGATGTTCTGCTGCGGATTTCGGGCAGATAAAGAGGATGACGGCCGCGAAGGGCACATCGCCGAGCGCATGCTTCAAGTCTGCGACGGGATCGACCACGTCGCAGGCCACGGCTGCGCGGCGCACAATTCCAGTCTCGTCTGGGCTGCCTTTGGTCTCCCCACCAGCGGCAGCACGTTGCGAGGCCGAGCCGAAGCCCAGGTCCATCGCTATTCCTCCCTAGTTTTCCGAGACGCTAGCCCCCTCAGTGCATGTCTTGCAAGACAGACGTGAAACTCGTTTCTTTCGCGATCAATACGGCTTGGGTGCGACTTTGCACCCCAAGCTTTCGCATGATGGCAGTCACATGGGCCTTCACCGTTGTTTCGGCAATGGTCAGTTCGTAGGCGATTTGCTTGTTGAGTTTGCCTTCGCAAATCAGCTGTAAAATGCGGGCCTGTTGATTGGTGAGTGTCGCGAGACGATCAATCGCGTCTTCTCCACTGCCCTGCTTGGCAGAGCGTTCTGGCACGTCGACGAAGCCTTCGGGCACGAAGGTCTCGCCCCTCGCGACCGTCTCGATGGCGAGGCGGAAAACATCGCGTTGCGAGTGTTTGGGCACAAATCCGGCAGCTCCGGCGCGGATGACGCCTGCAATCACACGGTTATCCGCCATCGACGAGACGACGATCACCGGAACTTTCGCAGCCGTCATGACGCGCAGGAGGCCATCAAGGCCATCCACGTCGGGAAGGTTCAGATCCAGCACCACCAGATCGGGGCGAGCGCCGTTGTCGATCAGGGCCAGGCCATCTTGAAGGCGCGCAGCCGTTGCGACGTCCCGGATGGAGGCAACGGTTTTTAACGTCATGGACAGCGCATCGCAAAAAAGCGGGTGGTCATCGACAATCAACGCTGTTTCGAATGCTTTTTGGCTTTGGGGGTGTGGGTTTTGCTGCATCGGACTGGCTGACTAGTAAGTTTGATAAAGTGTAACAAGGACGGGACTTTTCGCCATAGGCCTAAAGTCGGACATCCATAAAGACGGAAACGCGCACTCAAATCTGAGCGCGCGTCCCGGTCCAGCGAAACTAGAAGGGGAGAGAGGGATTAGTTCGCGCTGGCAAGCTCTTTGGGCAGCTTGAAGGTCCAGACCAGGCCGCCCTGGTTCAGGTAGTTGACCTTCTTGGCCACTTCCCCCCCCCAAAGAGGCACGGCGCCGCCCCAGCCGGACACGACCGAGACATACTGCTCGCCGTCCATTTCCCAGGTGATGGGCTGGCCAACGATGCCGGAGCCGGTCTGGAACGACCAAAGCACTTCACCGGTCTCGTCGTCGAGCGCTTTGAATTCGCCCTCCGGCGTGCCGTAGAACACGAGGCCGCCTGCGGTGGTCATCACGCCACCCCAGAGCGGGGCTTCGTTCTTGGCTTCCCACTTCCACTCACCAGTGGTGGGGTCGATCGCCTTCAGAGAGCCGATGTGGTCTTCGTAGTTCGGCTTGATGGTGAAGCCCGCGCCGAGGTAGGCCGCGCCCTTCTTGTAGGAAATCGGCTCGTTCCAGATATCCATGCCCCATTCGTTCGAAGGCACGTAGAAGAGGCCGGTCTTCTGGCTGAAGGCCATCGGCATCCAGTTCTTGCCGCCGAGGAAGGAGGGCGATGCGAAGATCACTTCGCCTTTCTGGCCGTCCGCTGCCTTCGCGGGGTCGCCCGGACGGTTTTCTTCAACAAAGATTGGGCGGCCGTTCTCATCGAGGCCCGAGGACCACGAGATGTCTTTCACGAAGGGGGCGCCACGGACGAATTTGCCGTCTTCGCGGTTGAGAACGTAGAAGTAGCCGTTCCGGTCTGCGGTGGCGAAGCGCTTGTTGCCGTCCTTGTCGGTGTAGGCGACGACTTCGTTCACGCCGTCATAGTCCCAGCCTTCGCGGGGCGTGGTCTGGAAGTGCCACTTGATCTCGCCCGTTGCCGGGTCGATGCCGATGCGCGAGGCGGCGTAGAGGTTGTCGCCTGCGTTGCCATCAGTGGGCGTGCCGGCGTTGCGCAGATGCGAGTTCCAGGGGGCGGGGTTGCCAGCACCGAAGACGAGCGTGTCGGTTTCGGCGTCATAGGAGCCACCAAGCCAGGTTGCGCCGCCGCCCGTTTTCCAAAGATCGCCCGGCCAGGTCGCGTTCAGCGTACCGGTCATGGTGCTTTCCTTGCCGTTCAGCGTGCCCATGTGGCCTTCGATCACTGGACGGGTCCAGACGGTTTCACCAGTTTCCGCATCGCGCGCTTGCACTTCGCCGACGATCCCGAATTCACCGCCGGAATTGCCCGTGATAACAAGGCCTTTCACGATCAGAGGCGCTGCCGTGTAGCTGTAGCCTTCCTTGTATTCCGCGATTTTCTTGTTCCAGACCACGTCGCCCGTCTTGGCGTTCATCATGAGGGCGTCATCCTCGTCAAAGATCGCGATGGAGGCGGAGCGCCTCACGCCACCTGAGAGGACAGCCTCGCTCAGCAACATCATCACATCAAAGCAATCAATGGAGCGGAGCCGCTTGAGGCGATC